>CAYSHQ010000076.1:0-8163 GCA_964430835.1 uncultured Lentisphaerales bacterium | reverse complement strand
AGCATCAACAAAAACGAAAAACCCAAGGCAGACTCACGTCCGCCTTGGGCTTGAGAACCTTACGGTTCCGATCTAACCACAGGGGTCAGATTACCAGCGCTTGCCGCCGCCGCCGCCGAAGCCGCCTTCGCGACGACCGCCGCCGCCGCCCTCACGACGACCGCCGCCGAAGCCGCCGCCGCCGCCACCACCGAACCCGCCACCGCCGCGACGATCTTCGCGGGGCTTGGGCTGGGACTCATTCACGCGCAGCGGGCGACCCATGAAGTCAGCGCCGTTGGTGCCGGCGATGGCCTTCTCGGCCTCCGCACGGTCCGGAATCTCAACAAAACCAAAACCCTTGGAGCGACCCGTGGCGCGATCCATCACCACCCGGGCGGACGTAACCTTGCCAAACTTCTCGAAATGAGCCTGCAGTTCCGAGTCTGTTACCTCGTAGGAAAGGTTACCGACATAGATATCCATGATCTGAATCCCTCTTCGCGTGTCACGTTACTTTCGTTATCCCGATGCCTCCACCATGACACTGGAAGAAGTACGGAGCTGGTCAGGCCGACCCCGGCCGCAGAGAATATAATGCACTACATAGACCCTGTTTGCCAACAACTTTTTCTGAAAAAAATTCGCGACTTACCGCTTCGGCTTACGCACAGGTAAATCCAGGAAACCGGCTAGTCGGACTTTTTCTTCGGAAATAATCTCATCAGATGGATCGATGGCATCGGACGCGGGGGTTGCCGCAGCCACCGGCGGCGGCAGCGCCGCCGTACGGATGCCACGCGGCAGCGGGCGCAACTCATCCCAGAGGCGCGTCTTCACCTCGTCCATGCCAAGATCCGTCAGCGTGGAAATCCGCAGTACGGGCACGCGGATGCGGCGGCGGAACGACTTCAACTTCTCGACGGCCTCGGGCAGGTCCATTTTATTGGCGACCACCAGCATGGGACGGCGCGCCAATTCGGCACTGTGCAAGGAGAGTTCCGCGCGCAGGGCCTTATAATCGTCCCAGGGCTCGCGACCATCCACACCCGCCATATCCAGCACGCAGAGCAGCAGACGCGAGCGTTCCAGATGGCGCAAGAACTCGTGTCCCAGTCCCACGCCGGCATGCGCCCCTTGAATCAGTCCGGGCACATCCGCAACGCGAATCTGGCTGAAGTCCGGGTAACAAACCGTGCCCACAATCGGATTAATCGTCGTAAAAGGATAGGCCGCCACCTTGGGGTGTGCGTCGCTGATGCGGCTCAACAGAGAGGACTTGCCCGCATTGGGGAAACCGACCAGACCCACATCGGCCAGCAGTTTCAACTCCAGATTCAGGAGGAACTCTTCCCCCAATTCGCCCGGCGTGAATTCGGTCGGCGCCTGATGGGTCGAAGTTTTCCAGTGGACGTTGCCGAGGCCGCCTTTGCCGCCGCGCGCAATCACGACTTCCTGGCGATGGTCCGTGACATCGGCCAATTGCGCACCGGTGTCGCGATCAAACACGGCCGTGCCACACGGCACCTTGATGACCAAGTCCTTGCCGTTGCGACCGTACATCTTCTGGCCGCGCCCGGGGACACCATGCTCCGCGAATAGCAGCGGCGAGTAGAAGAGGCGCTGCAGGGAATCCTCGTCGTGATCGCCGACGAAAACCACATGGCCGCCGCGGCCGCCATCGCCGCCATCGGGGCCGCCCTTGTCCACGCAGGCTTCGCGCCGGAAGCTCGAGCAGCCATCGCCGCCCTTCCCGGCGCGCACGTGCACGCTCACACTATCAACAAACTTGTGTGCTTTCACAGGATGGGCGGTACTACCGCAGGTCGCTTCACGCCACCGCCGGAACCGGCGTGACGGTCACAACGCGACCCTCTTTCTGGAACTTGACCAAGCCGTCCGCCAAGGCAAACAGCGTAAAATCACGTCCCTTGCCGACATTGACCCCGGCATGCACCTTGGTGCCGCGCTGCCGCACCAGGATCGCGCCCTTGTTAACAAACTGACCATCAAACCGCTTTACTCCCAGTCGCTTGCCACAACTGTCGCGGCCATTACGTGCAGATGCTGATGTTGCCATGCCAGTACCCGTCCCTTACAAAAAATGCCATTATCAGGCGATGGATTTGACCGTCACCACCGTCAACTCCTGGCGATGACCAACCTTGCGCTCGTACCCCTTGCGCCGTTTCTTTTTGAAGTTGATGACCTTATCGCCGCGCTTGTGCTCCAGCACTGTGAAGACGACTTTGGCATCCTTCACCACCGGCGTACCGATCTTCAACTCGCTACCGGTGCTGAGCGCCAGCACCGCGCCGATGTCCACATCCTGCCCCGGCTCCGCCGAGAGGAGATCCACATCGAGTTTCATACCGGGCGTAACCCGGTACTGTTTTCCGCCGGTCTCTACAACCGCATAGGCTTCCATGGCAAAGGTCCTTGAACTGGTGTTGTACGCGCGGCTCAGATCCCGCGTCGAAAGCGATGTACATTACAAAACTCCGGCGGGCTTGTCAATGGAGCACACAGGCACAATTACAATTTGTAGAAGGGCCTAGTCGGCACCGTGTGCTCCGCCTTCGCGCCGCCCGCTTCTCAGCGTGCGGCTTCCGGCGACTCACCGCGACGAATCGCCTCCAGCGTGATAGGACGCAAAACGCCCTGCCCGACGCGCTGCAACTCCTGCAACCAAGCCGCAACCTGTTCCGCCTCGCCTTGGGCATCGGCCTCGCGAATGGCCTGGATCAAAAAAGCGGCATAGGCCATGCGCACCCCTGCGGAAGGCGTCTCGTGCAGCGTCTCGGCCATGAACCGCAAAGCCGGGCGCAGGATGTGCGGATTGGGCACCACACTAAATGCTCCTTGGGAAAACGCCCCCGTATAGCGTCCGGCACGGAGCGCCTGCAGCAACGGCTGATAGACCGCACGCCGACTGGCGAGCCGTTCCTGGCTGCGCGCATACGGCAACCCCTGCACCGCCCAATACACCGCATGGGAGGAGGCCAGTCGCCAGTCCAGCGGGCCGAACTGCTCTTCTACCTGTCGCATGCGTACCGCATCCAGGCGCAGCGCCGCCAGCGCCACGCGGTTGGCAGGCGTATCCGCAACCCGGCCATCCGCCTGCACCAGAGGCGCCATCGTGGCAGCCAGCGACATCTTATAGGCCAGATGCGCCGTGTCGTCCGACGACCCGATCTTATGCTGATAAAGCCAGGCCAGTTCGCGATAGAGGCGGGCGGAGCGCGCGTTAGCCACCAACCCCGCATCGCGCAACAAGGCGATGCCGTGCTCCACCCAGCGCACGCGGTCCGCCGGCCGCCGCATCATAACACTGATATTATAGGCCATATTCCAGGCATTGTAGACCCAGGCCTCCGTCGCATGGGGATCCAGCCAGGTGATCCACCCAGCCAGTTGCACCAGCTCAAAATAGCGCCCCTCCTCCTGCAGGCGCTCCGCGCGTGCCCAGAGCACTTCCGCAGCAACCCCGCGGAACCCGCCGAGCCCCACCGTCAAGAAATTCAGGAACGGCGGCGCGTCCGTGGTGTAGGCTGGTGCATCCGGCAACCCTGCGCGCCGGACCTCGGCGAGGTGCCGGTTCTGGCCGATCACCAGCAGCGCCACCCCCACCAGCAACCCCAGCGGCAGAAGGCGCCGCCACCCGTTATGTGCCACGCCCATGTTCGTATTCACCCACCTGACATTTGACGGGCCAGCTCGCGCCGGCGCAAAACCCTGCTCGCCAGCAGCGCCAGCGCCAGCGGATAGACCACCATCCCCCAGAGCCACATCCGCCACAACTCCGCGGCCGGCACGCGCTCACCGGATACAACTTGTGCTAAAGGCTCCGGCTGCATCAGGGGGCGGACCACGGCCGCCATGGTGCGATTGACCCCAAATGCCACACTGGCAACCCACCCGGACTCGGTTTCTCCCGCCATGGATACCGTCGGCAATAGATCGCGTGCATCCTCCGGCGTCACCAGCACGACCAGCAGCACCGCCGTGGCCACAAAGGCCGCCACCGGGAAGGAGAAGCAGGCCCCCAACGTCAACCCCAACGCCGCCAGCGCGGCCAGGATGGCAAGTTGCGCCACCACCACACGCGCCAGATTGCCGTTAAACGAACCCAACGGTGTCAAAACGGCTAGTGCCGTACGCGGCTGCACGAGCAGCGGTGCGGCCCTGCCCTCATCCTGATCGTTGTAGAAAAAACCCACCTCCAGCTCTGCGGCCTGCGCCAAGGCGACCGCCGTGATCGGCAGTTCCAGCTCGTTACGGATCAGGTCATTCACCGGGATCTCCACCGCCCACGTGGTAGCACCGGCGCGACGCACGCGACAGAACCCGCGCACATCAGCCAGCGACTCCCCCCCGGTGTCGAACCGCATGCGCACCCAGCAACGTCCGTCCGAGGGCACCGGTTGCGCCAGATGGAAGCGCCAGACCGCAGACTCCCCCGGCTGAATGGGCTGGTAGCGATAGCGACTTTGCACGATCAGCTTGCGCAACACGAGATCTGGGGGCGCGTCCGCAGGGAGGCGCTGGTTTTGCTGGAGCTGCGCAAAGAGTTGACGAGCCTCGTCCTCTGCCGTCGGCAGGAGCGGCCGGGCCAGAGCGCGGCTGACCAAGGGGTCTGCGGCGGCCGCGTCCGGCGCCCTTGCAGACGAGCACCCCGCCACCTGCATGCGCACACCAACCGCGACCCCCGCCAGCAGCACCGCATCCAGCAAGAGGATCCCCAGCCAGCGCCCGAGCCAGAGCATCCATGGCTGGACGGGTTTTACGGCGGTCAACTCGATGCGGCGGCTGTCAATCTCCAACCCGAACGCCGCACAAGACGCCCAGAGGGTAGCCAAGCCGAGGACCACTACGCTGGTGGCCAGGGTGTAGTGCAGGCGCACCTGCAGTTCGCTGGCGGGCGACCCATCGCCGGTCACCACCTGCGGGATCCCGATCACACCCGCCACCAGCAGAAGCACCAAGGCGATCACCACGCGCGAGCGAATCGCGGCGCGCACGGAAAACCCGGCCACGGCCACGATGGCGCGCACCTTCCCTGGCCAACGCGACCCTGCTGGAAGCTGCTCACCCATCCGTCCGCACTCCTTGCCCGCGATTGGCCACCAGGAACTCCGCCGGGCGGAAATGCGTAGTGACCGTGTCACGATTGGCGGCGCGGGCCACCACCTGCAGAAAGTAGGTTTCCAGATCCATCGCCGGATGGTCAAGCGTGACCGGAGCGTTAGTGCGCGCTTCCAGTTCCAGCCGGATAGCCGCCGCCTCCTCCACCGCAAGCCCCTCGATTTGAAAGCGCACCGCATCCGCGCGCCGCAGCAGCTCCGCCACGCGCCCCTCGGCCTGGAGACGGCCGCCATGGAGAATCGCCACGCGATCAGCCACATCCTCGATATCTGCCAGCAGGTGTGAAGTCAGCAGAATGGTCTTGCCGGCACGCGCCAGCAGGCGCACCAGATCCTTGACCTCTCGGCAGGCCACCGGGTCCAACCCGGAAGTAGGCTCATCCAGGATCAACAGATCCGGGTTGTTGACCAGCGCCTGGGCCAGCCCGACGCGCCGCGCCATCCCCTTGGAAAACGCCCCCACCGGGCGGTCGGCGGCACGCCGCAAGTCCACCATGTCGAGCAACGCCTCCGTGCGCTGGCGACAGGTGCCCGCATCCAGGCCGAACAGGCTGCCGTAATAGCGCAACGTTTCGCGCGGGGTCAGGAAGGCATGCAAATGCGAAACTTCCGGCAGGTAGCCGATACGTGCCTTGGCCTGCACATCCGTTGGCGGGCGCCCCAGCACCGAGATCGAGCCGGCAGAGGGGTGCAACAACCCCAGCAGCAACTTGATGGTCGTGCTCTTGCCAGAGCCATTGGGCCCCAGCAGGCCAAAAACTTCGCCGAGTTGCACCTGCAAATCCAGGCCGCCCACCGCCTCAACCTTGGGCCGACGCCAAAAGTCGCAGAAGGTTTTGCGTAACCCGCGCGTTTCAATGACTGGAGTGTTCATGGTTTTCGCTGCTGTGTGCGGACGGGCCCAGCCGTCCGGCCAGGCGCTCCGGTTCATCCCAAATCCCGGTTCCGTAATGCAAGGCAGCCGCCGCCCAGCGCCAGGGCCGACCAGGCACCGGCATAGAGCGCGGCATCTGCTACATACCGCCACGGTATGCGGCCGTTATCCGTCAGGGCATCGCACAACCAGAAATGCTGCCAGTTGGGGGCCAGCCCGCCGAGGATGCCCCGCCAGGACCAGAACGCCGCCTGCCCCGCCCAGAGATCACCAGTCAGCCCCCCTGCCAGCAGCAACAGGCAGACCGCCAGCGTAGGCCCGCTACGCAGGCGGGTGGCCAGCGCGCTTGCCAGCGCCGCCAGCATGGCCAGAGCCAGCCAGATCAGGACCGCCACCGCCGGGACACGCCCGTTCAAATCCAACTGATACCAGGTGAGGTGTCCAAAGCGGGTATAGCAGCCACACGCCAGCAGCACGGCCAGCAGGGAAAGCGGAATCCCGAGGAACGCCGCCACGCCAAAGCGGGCGCGCCGCCAAAAGTTCAGCACCCCGGCAACCCCCAGCGCCACGACCGGAGCGAGCACCGCCAAGGTCATCGTGAGCCAATCAGAGCGAGAGCCCGCGTCGTCACCCACCATGACAAAGTGCTCGGAAGCGCGTTCCGCCAACAACGTCGCCATGAGCATGGACCCCCAGAAGATCGTGACCAGCCCCATCACACCGCCATATTTGGCCAGGAGAAACAGGGGGCGCGGAACGGGCTTACACAGCGTGGCGGACGCCGTGCCGCGCTCGATCTCCGCCGACAGGCTGCTGCTGGCGGACGTGGCGGCCAGCACCAGACCGAAAACCAACAGGAAGGCCAGCCCGCTGTCGCGCGCCAAACGCCCCTCTTCCCCCAGCGAATGAAACTGAAAGACCGGCGTCAGCCCCGTCAATACCACGCAAGACAAGAGCAGTAACAGGGCGGCAGGTTGCTGCATCCCCTCCAGAAGCGTGGCATAAGCCAGCGCACACCATTGACGTATCGGAAGCGGCATAGGACCCCGTGCAAAACGCCACATACTATAACAGAAAACCACACGCACAACTACCTCAGCCGCCTAGCGCACCGCATCGAGTACCTCGCGCACCTTGGCCGCGATACAATCGCGCGAGAATGGTTTGGCGATAAAATGAAACTCTTCCCTGACCCGCCCCCGCTGGGCAATCACATCCGCGGTATGGCCAGACATGTAGAGACACTTCAGCCCGGGGATCTCCATGGCCAGGCGCGACGCCAGATCCCGGCCGGTCATGCCCGGCAGCACCACATCCGTTAACAGCAGGTGGATCGGCCCCGGTTGTTCCGCCACCAACCGCAAGGCCTCCTCCGGCGTCTCCGCCGCCAGCACCGTATAGCCGGACTTCTGCAACAAGCGCCGCGTCGTGAAGCGGATGACCTGTTCGTCCTCAACCAGCAGGATCGTCTCACTCCCCCCCACCAGTTCGGCGGCAGGCACTGGGCGCGCCACCTCCTGCGCATCCACCGCATGCCGCGGCAGATAAATCTCAAAGAGCGTGCCTTGGCCGCACACGCTTTGAACTACGATACAGCCATGATTCTGCTTCACGATCCGATGCACTGTGGCCAGCCCCAGCCCCGAGCCCTCCCCCACGGGTTTGGTCGTAAAGAACGGCTCGAACAGACGCTGCTGCGTCTCCTCATCCATACCACAGCCGGTATCCCGTACCGCCAGCAGCACATATTCGCCCGGTGCACACCCCTCGTAGGCGCGCACGAAGCTGCTGGACAAGGCCACCAGTCGCGTCGTAATCGTTAACCGCCCCACCCCATGAATCGCGTCACGGGCATTCACCGCAAGGTTGGCCAGAATCTGATCGAGTTGCGACGGATCCATCAGCACGGCGCCCACCCCGGCCCCCGGATGCCAGACCAGCTCGATATCCTCACCCAGCAGGCGGTGCAGCATCTTCAACATGCCGGACAGCGCCTCATTGACATCCAGGATCTGCGGCGTAATGACCTGCTTGCGCACGAAGGCCAGCAACTGTCGCACCAGCCGGGCAGAACGCTGGGCCTCGCAGGCGATCTCATCCAGGTACGCCCGCACCGGATGACCATCCCCCACTTCATCCCGACACAACTCCACCTGCCCCATGATG
>CAYSHQ010000075.1:0-8172 GCA_964430835.1 uncultured Lentisphaerales bacterium | reverse complement strand
GGGGTATACTGCGGCCCAGTACCTGGATGTCGTGGGGCGCCTGCGCGCCGCCATGCCTTGCTTCGCCCTTACGTCGGATGTCATCGTCGGCTTCCCCACGGAAACCGAAGCCGATTTTGAAGACACCCGCCGTCTCCTGCAGGCTGCCTCCTTCGACAACACCTTCATCTTTAAATACTCACCGCGCCCCGGCACACCCGCCGCTGCCATGCCCGACGACGTGCCCACCGCCGAGAAGGTGCGGCGCAACCAGATCCTGCTGGCCGACCAGTACATCCTCGGCCAGCGGCTGAACGATGCCCTGCTGCACCATAACCTGGACGTACTCGTGGAGGGCGTCAGCCTGCGCAACCGCCAACGCTGGTCAGGCCGCTCGCCCGGCAACAAGATTGTCCTCTTCGACCCGCCCCCCTCGCTCGCCGTGGGCGACCTTGTCTCCGTACAGATCACGCGCGCCGCCGCACAAACGTTGTACGGGGATCTGGTAGGCGTGTCCGAGGCGCAGGCACCGGCCGCTCCTGCCGCCGCGCCTACTGACTGGCCGCAGCCAACAACGAAGGAAAGACCATGACGCTCGCCCATTGGTCGCTCTTGCTGGGGATCCTCCTCGGCGCTGGCGGCATCTTCATCCTGGCAGCACGCACACCCGCCACGCGCGCGGCACGTGGTTTCGCACGCAATATCTGGGCGGGACGCCTGCTGGCCACGGCCGCCTGGATCTGGTCCGGCTGGGCCCTCCAAACCATGCCGCTGGAGATACTCACGCCCGTCAAGCAGTGGATTCCGCTGCTGGTACTCGTGGCCATCCCGTTGTCGTGGTACTGGATGGCGGATCTGCTGAGTTGCCGCGCTCTGGGCGGCCTGCTGGTGCTTGTTCCCTGCCCGCTGTTGCAGGCCGCACGGCACGACCCCTCGGCTTGGCGGCTGGCCGTAGTAGGCCTGACCTATCTGGGGATTATCGTCGGCATGTGGCTGCTGCTCTATCCGTACCATCTACGCCGCTGGCTGGAATGGAGTGCGGCGCACCCGGTTCGCATGCTGACGGCCGGCGCCACCAGCGCGCTGCTCGGCGCGATTCTGGTGGTACTGAGCCTCGGCGTATTCCGCTAAGACACACCCCGGCACCTGCCACCGGTTGCTACACCGCAAACGGCGTCAGCCCCGCCAGGTCCAGCGTGGCAAAATAGTCGGCCGCGGTCTCCGCCCGCCGGATCTGTACTACGCGGCCATCCGTGCGCAGCAACAGCTCCGCTGAACGCAGCTTACCGTTGTACTGAAACCCCATCGCGTGCCCGTGTGCACCGGCATCGTGGATCACCAGCAGATCGCCCGGAGCCAGTTCCGGCAACATCCGGTCGATCGCAAACTTGTCGTTATTCTCGCAGAGCGACCCGGTCACGTCATACTTGATCGTGGTCGGCTGCTGCTCCTTGCCCATCACCGTGATGTGGTGGTACGAACCATACAGCGCCGGCCGCATCAGATTCGCCATGCAGGCATCCAGTCCGGCATAGCGCTTATAGGTATTCTTGATGTGCCGCACCCGTGTCACGAGATACCCGTACGGGCCGGTAATCATGCGCCCACACTCGAGATAAAGCTTCAGGGCCGGATGCCCCTGCGCCAGCAGACGCGCCTCATACGCCCGGCGGATGCCGGCACCGACCTGCTCCAGGTCCACCGCCTCCTGCTCCGGTTTATAGGGGATCCCAATCCCGCCACCGATGTTGACGAACTCGAAGGTGATCCCCACCTGCCGCGAAATCTCGACCACCAAATCGAACAGCAGTTCCGCCGTATCAATAAAATACTGCGCATTGAGCTCATTCGACGCCACCATCGTGTGCAGCCCAAACCGTTTCACCCCCTTGGCCTTGGCGATCCGGTACCCCTCGAACAACTGCTCGCGGGTAAACCCGTATTTGGCCTCCTCCGGGTGGCCGATAATCGCGTTCCCCCCCTTGAGCGGCCCCGGATTGTAGCGAAAACAGAGCAGCTCCGGCAGCCCCGCCGTCTGCTCCAAAAACGCCAGATGCGAGAGATCATCCAGGTTCACAATGGCATGCAACGCACGCGCCTTGACGAACTCATCCACCGGCGTGTCGTTCGACGTGAACATAATCCCCTCGCCCACGATCCCGACCTGCTCCGCCAGCAGCAGTTCCGGCAGCGAGCTGCAGTCCGCACCGAACCCCTCCGCCTTCATGATCTTCAGCAGATACGGGTTCGGGCAGGCTTTAACCGCAAAATACTCGCGAAAACCGGGGTTCCACGCAAAAGCCGCCTGCAGCCGACGCGCATTGGCGCGGATACCGGCCTCGTCATAAATGTGAAAAGGCGTCGGAAACCGGGCTTCGACCGATTCGATCTGTTCGCGTGTGAAGGGCAACGACAGGTTTTTGCGGGCCATAGCGACAACTCCAACCAGACGGTATCAAAAAAATGAGCACTGCTAGTGCTTCGTCTCGACCGGGGCGCCCTTGGGCTGTCCGATCCCCTGCAGCAGCTCATCAAACCAGGTCTGATTCAGGTTAAACGGCTTCCCCCCCTTAATGCGGGGGAATTCAATAGCGCGCAGGCGGTCGTTACGATCCTCATCCTCGCCCACCACACCGCCCTGGCGCTTCAGCGCACAGGCCACGGCCTTGACCGCGCAGCGCTTGATCAACTTGAGGTCTGCGGCATTGGCCGGGGCCGCCCGGCTATAGTAGCCACTCTTCTGCACCAGCGTCTTTTCCGCCCCCAGCATCTCGGCAAACTGCTTGGCAAACCAGCCGCCGACGTTGACCTTGTCCAGCCGCGGATGACCGAACGCATCGCGTGGCACTTCCTCGCCCTTGGCTTCCAGTTCGCGAATGATGGTTTCCACACAGGCGCCTTCGGAGACGAAGATATTGACGCAGTCATTCTCATCCATGACCTTGCGCAGGCGTGCGGCCTCGCCGGCCACGTCCAGTGCCATCTCGGGGATGTAGACGCCGTGCACCTCCTTGCGCATGCGGCTCAGCCCCAGCGCCGGCACAAACGCCATACGATCAAGCAGCTTGCGGTACGCCGCCTGACGCTCCTTCGCGTCGGTGGCAAAGCGCCCCATGACCTCATGCACGATCAGCATGCGCGGATTGGCATTATGTTCCGCCACCACATTGGCAAAATAGCGTGCCCCCTGCTCAGCGGCAGTCCAAGCGCCCAGGCTCTGCCGAATCGGGAAGACGTCATTGTCAATCGTCTTCGGCAACCCCACCACGGTGAGCTGGTAGTTGTTGTTCTGCAGGAACTTCGCCAGGTCGGCCGCGGCGGTATTGGTGTCATCGCCGCCAATGGTATGCAGCACATCCACGCCATCCTTCACCAGTTGATCCGCCGCCACCTTCTGCGGATCTTCCCCCTCCTTAACCAAGCCGCGCTTGACGCAATCCTTGACGTTAGTGAGCTTCACGCGGCTATTACCAATCGGGCTGCCGCCATGGCGCAGCAACACGCTGGCATGGGCGCGCACGTCCGGCGTGACCAGCAGGCTGTCGCCCTTGAGCAACCCCATGTACCCATTCACATAGCAGATAATCTCAATTTCCGGCGCCACCTTGCTGTAGCGCTCAATCAGATAGCCAATTGCGGAACTCAGGCAGGGGGCCAGACCACCCGCCGTCAAAATACCAACCTTCTTCACCGGTGCGCTCATACCTGCATCTCCTCTAGGGGTTAAACCGTCGCGAAAGGCGGCATAATGGGGCAAATTGCCGCCTTGGGGCAAGTCAGAAACGCAAAACGATTCAGCGGGCGGGCTCAGGCATGCGAACACAACTCCACGGTGACGGGGCCATCGTTGAGCAGGCGCACCTGCATATCCGCGCCAAACACCCCCCTCCCCACCCGCCCCTCGCCCACCTGCGCACGCAGTTGTCGCACCAGCTCCTCAAACAGCGGATTCGCCTGCTCCGGCCGCGCCGCCGCAATGAAACTCGGACGGTTCCCCTTACGCGTATCGGCATAGAGCGTGAACTGGGGAACCACCAGAATGCCGCCGGCAATATCCACCACGGACCGATTCATCTGGTCCTGGGCATCGGTAAAGATCCGCAACGCGGGCAGCTTGCGCGCCAGCCAGGCCACATCCTCCAGGCCATCCTCGTGCCGCACCCCCAGCAAAACCAGCAACCCGGGACCGATCTGCGCTACAACCCGCCCCGCCACCTCCACCGAGGCTTCTGTCACCCGCTGCACCAGTGCCTTCATTCGACGATCTCCCGCTTCGCATCCCCCGGACCGGTCATTGCGTCCGGCCAGCCACAAACTGCTTGCGCCACCCCTGAGCCAGCAAGTGCTCGCGCGCCTCGGCTTCCGCCAGTTGCAGGAACGATTCCGCCTCGCCCCGCGAGGCCACCAGCGCCGGATGGACGCGATGCACCGCACACCCGCTGCGAATGTGCGCCAACAGCGCGTCCGCCTTGGCCTTCGCCCCCTGCCTGCCGGAACGGTCCTCACGCGTCGGCGCCGGACAAGCCGCATCAGGCACGGCAACCCCGCGCGCCACCGCGCGCAACAGGTCGTCGACCACCTGCGCCGGCATCGTACGTGGAAAATCCGGCACGCGGGCCAGCACCGCGGGCTCCGCCGGGGCCAGGATGGCCAGCGTGAGCAGGAGCTCGTCCGGCAGCACATGGCCGCGCGGCCAATCGCGCTGACGCGCTTCCCGCTCCCGCCACGCGGCCACCTCGCGCAGGATGGCCAGTTGCCGACCGGATAGCCGCGCCAGCCCCTTCACACGCAGATACTGGCAGTACGGATCACGTTCCAGACAAGACGGCACATCATCCAGCCGCCGCAGCTCCTCCTGCAGCCACGCACGTACGTCGTCTGAGGCGCAACGAACTTGCAGATCATCGCGCAACGCCAGCAAATACCGCACATCCTCGGCCGCATAGTGCAGTTGACTCGCCCGCAGCGGACGACGCAACCAATCCGAACGCGTTTCATCCTTACACAGCGCCACGTTCAAGGTATCCTGTACTAGCGACTGCAGCGAGCATGCCGGATCAAAACCGGCAAAGCCGGCCGCCAACCGTGTATCAAAGATCCGGCACGGCTTGGCGCCCGTAGCCCGCGCCAAAATGGCGAGATCCTGAGGCGCATCGTGCAATACCTTGGTCACCGTATCGCACGCCAGCACTGGGCCCAGCGCCGCGAGATCTGAAATCTGCACGGCATCCACCAGCCAGCACCGGTTGTCGCGCGTAGCCAACTGCACCAGGCCGAGGATCGGATAGAAGGTGCGTTCCCAGAAGAACTCCGTGTCCACCGCCACGGCATCGTGCCGCAGCAGCTGCGCCGCCAGCGCTGCGAGTTCCGCCGCCGTGGTAACCAGCGTTACATCGTGCAAGACCGACCTCCCGGGATTAACACCTGCAGTCCCGTCAAACCAAACGTTATGTAGTTCATGGTGATACTCCGCGCACCCCCCGAGATATAGCAGGTCCCCCGCCCCCCCGCAATATTTCGCTGGCTGGCTGGTTGCTCCGCATCTCCAGTCTTGTGCCCGTGCGTCGAAGCCGCTATTTTACTGACATGAATTGGCAAGTGGCTTACGTGCGACCACGGACGGAGAAAATGACGGCTGAATCGTGCCGCCTGCAGGGCATCCCACACTACCTGCCGGTGCGCCAGCGCACCGCCATCTATCAACGCCGCAGCGTGACCACCGAGATCCCCGTCTTCCCCGGCTACCTTTTTGTGGCACTGGAGGCAAACCACAAGCTGACGTTGCTGAAGACCAATCACGTGCTGCGCTTCCTGGAACCCGCCCGCCCGTACCAGATGCTGCGTCAACTCGTGTACATCCGCCGCGCCTTACGCATTGATCCCTCCCTGCGGCCGATGCAGACGCTGAACGCCGGCACGCGCGTCCGCATCATCAGCGGCCCCTTCCAGGGGATTGAGGGCGTGGTCGAAAAGCTCTCCGCCTCCATGCGCGTTTTTCTAACGGTGGAATGGCTCGGCCAGGCCCTGGTAGTGCAAGCCAGTCGCGAACAGGTCGAGACCGCGGATTGACCTCTCCGCGGCATACGGCTATGCTGAAGCCCGAAATCACGCCTGAAAACCGGCTGCGGCACCCGCCCCACCGGCACCCCGGGCGGTAGTATAAGGAGTCCCCCCATGGATGCGTTGCTCGCCTTGTTGCAAAAGAACGCCCGCGAAACGACCGCAAATCTCGCGCGGATGCTTAATACCACCCCGGCCTCCGTGCAGGAGAAGATCGCCGAATATGAACGGCAGGGAAAGATCCGTGGCTACCACGCCGTCATCAACGAAGACCTGGCTGGCGGCGGCGAAGTCCGGGCCGTCATCGAACTGCGCATCCGGCCGGAGCGCATCGGCGGTTTTGATCGCATTGCTCAGCGCATTGGACAGTTCCCCCAGGTGGAGTCGCTCTACCTCATGTCCGGCGGGCACGACCTGCTACTGTTCGTGCGCGGCCACAACCTGCAGGAAGTCGCCAGCTTCGTCAGCTCCGAGCTGGCCGCGCTCGATGGCGTGCTGGGGACCGCCACACATTTCATGCTGAAGACGTACAAAGATCAGGGCACCTTGATGGAGACCACGCAACATGACGACCGACTGCAAGTCTCGCCGTAGTTTTGTTTCGCCTTCGCTGCAAAGCATCCCGCGCTCCGGCATCCGCGACTTTTTCGACATCGTGGCCAACCGTAAAGATGTCATCAGCCTTGGCATCGGCGAGCCCGACTTCGTCACGCCGTGGCACATCCGCGAGTCCGCGATCCATGCCATTGAAAAAGGCGCCACGAAATATACCGCCAACCTCGGCATGCCGGAACTGCGGCAGGCACTGGCACAGTATGTCGCCAGCGAATTTCACGCCTCCTACGACTGGAAGTCGCAGATCCTCGTCGCGGTGGGCGTCAGCGAGGCAATGGATCTCGCCATCCGTGCCGTGGTGGAGCCTGGCGATGAAGTGCTCTATCACGAGCCATGTTTTGTCGCCTATGCGCCGCTGATCCGCATGGCCCACGCCGTGCCGGTGCCGGTGGAAACCAACCCCGCGGATGGCTTCCGCCTGCAGGTAGCTGCGCTCGAGGCCAAAGTGACGCCGCGCAGCCGTGTGCTGCTGCTGAACTTCCCGACCAACCCCACCGGGGCCGCCCTGCGCCGCGCAGATGTGGAAGCGCTGGCCGCTTTTGCCATCAAGCATGACCTGCTCGTGATCACCGACGAGGTCTACTCGGAACTGACCTATGATGGCGAGCGCATCTCCATTGTCTCGGTTCCCGGCATGCAGGAGCGCACCATCTTCCTGCACGGCTTTTCCAAGGCTTGGGCCATGACCGGCTTCCGCCTCGGTTTCGCCTGTGCCCCCACGGAACTGATCGAAGCCATGATGAAGATCCACCAGTACTGCATGATGAGCGCCCCGACGATCAGCCAGATCGCCGGCATCGAGGCGTTGCAGCACGGCGCGGAGGACATCGTGGAGATGCGCGAATCATACCGCCAGCGCCGCAACTACATCTGCGCCGCGCTTAACGACATGGGGCTCACCTGCCACGTGCCGGAAGGCGCGTTCTACGTCTTCCCCTCCATTCAGTCCACCGGACTCACCTCCAAGGATTTCGCCCTGCGACTGATCAGCGACGAGAGCGTGGCTTGCGTGCCCGGCAGTGCCTTCGGGGCCTGCGGCGAGGGGTTCCTGCGCTGCTGCTATGCCACCAATATCGATCTGATCAAGGAAGCCATGAGCCGTATGGAGCGGTTTGTGCGGAAGGTCAGGGGGTAGGCACGGTGAGCACCACGCGCATGGTCCGGCCGCAGCCGCCTGAGCCCGCCGAGTCCGCACCGCGCTGCGGCAGCGCACCGGCCAAGCCCCCCGCCGCCGGGCCCGCCATCACACGCACCAAACCCACCGGACTGACCGCGGCCTTCCATGAGCACGGCATGCGACTGGCCCTGCGCGAGGCCGTCAAGGCGGCGCAGAGCGGCGAAGTCCCGGCCGGCTGCGTCATCCTTAGCCGCCCCACTGATCCGCTGGCGCCGCCGCTGACGGCCCATGTGCTGGCACGCGCGCACAACCAGACGGAACTGCTGAAGGACCCGACGGCGCATGCCGAGATGATCGCCATCACCCAGGCGGCCAGCGCGCGCGGCGACTGGCGCCTGACC
>CAYSHQ010000074.1:0-8195 GCA_964430835.1 uncultured Lentisphaerales bacterium | reverse complement strand
CTTTTCCTTCAAGGAGAAATCCCCCCACACACACAAACCCGGAAGCGCCGTGTGGCCGCTGCGGCACCTGATTTGTACAGCCAAAGAGATGCTCGACCTACGAGGCGCAACCCACGGTTCTAGGCTGAACCCTGCGGCTGAACGTGTTAGCCGCATAGGCGCCACTTGGCGGGCAGGCGGCGTGTGAATGCTGTGCGCCCCAATCGCACTGGGCTGCGGATTCCGTGTTTGAAAGTCAGCGGGGGGCACAGTATACTTTCTGGCTATGCGTTTTCAGAAAGTAGGCGTGTTGATGGGCGGGTGTTCCAGCGAGCGCGAGGTCTCGCTGACTTCCGGGCGTGCGGTGGTGGACGGGCTGCGCGAGGCGGGCTATACCGTGACGCCGGTGATCCTGAACCAAGAGAGCGTGGCCGGGCAACTGGCTGATCTCGAGGCGGTATTTTTGGCCCTGCATGGGGGGTACGGCGAGAATGGCGGGGTGCAGGCGGATTTGGATGCCTTGCGCATGCCGTATACCGGTTCCGGGGCGCGCGCCAGCCGTACGGCCATGTGCAAGATCGCCACGAAGCAGCGGTTATTGCAAGCTGGCGTGCCGACGGCCGGGTTTGAAGTTCTGACGCGGGAGATGGCACAAACCACGCTGCCGCTGCCGGTGGTGGTTAAACCGCCGCGCGATGGCTCGAGCGTGGGGATCTCCCGGGTGCGTACCCCGGCGGAATGGCCAGCGGCGCTGGCGGAAGCCCAACGGCATGATGCGGCGGGTGAAGTGCTGGTCGAGACCTACCTGCCGGGGCGCGAGTGGACGGTCGGAATCGTCGGCGATGAGACGTTCCCGGTCATCGAGATCCAGCCGCCGGATGGCTGGTATGACTTCACCGCCAAGTACACCAAGGGGGCCAGCCAGTATCTATTCCCGGCTGGGGCGGACGTGGATGCGCTCTTGCAGCGCTGCCGGACGCTCGCGTTGGCCGCATTTCAGGCCGTGGGGTGCCGCGGGCTGGGACGGGTGGATTTCCGGGTGTTGCCGGATGGACGCCCCTTTGTCTTGGAGATCAACACCCTGCCGGGGTTCACGCCGACCAGCCTGCTTCCCAAGGCCGCAGCGCAGGCCGGGATCTCTTTTGCCAGTCTTTGTGACCGCATCCTGTCGTTGGCGTGTTATGATGCGCCTTTGTCACCATGAAGAAGTTCGCCTCGCAGACACGCCGGAGCTGGTTTTCGCGCCGTAAATCCGCCAAGGGGGACGGCATCTGGCTGCATGCCGCCGCCACGCCGCGTCGGCCGGAGCAGGGGCAGATGGAGCGATGGATCGTCGGCATCTTCCTCGTGGTGGTGTTGCTGCTGGCCGGCGGCTTGTTCTACCGGTTCCATTTCAGCCATAACCCTCAATTTGTGCTGAAGGACTTTTCCATGGCCAGCGGGTCCACCATCTCGGACGGGCTGGTGCGTGAATTGCTGATGAAGAGCCATGCGGGCCGGAGTCGCAGCGGGGCCCTGTCTGATTTTCTGTTTGGCCCGGATATTGCCGAAGTGCGGGAGGAGTTGCTGCGCATGGCACCGGGGATTCGCTCCCTGACGATCACGCGACGGTTGCCCTCGCGCATGGAGGTGCGCATCGTGGAACGTGAACCGGTGGGGCGCATCGGGCACAAGGACCAGGTGCTTGATGAGGAGGGGGTGATCTTCTCGCGCAGCGTGGGGGTCGAGCACTTGCCCCGTGTGGATGGGGTGGAAGGAATTCCTGTAACCGATGGCGACCGTGTCGATGGCATGGGGTTGGCAGCCGTGCGCCTGCTGTCGGTCATCCGCCGTACGGAAATCGCCCTGCCGGTGGTCACGGTCGATATTTCCAGGAAAGATTACCTTTTGCTGATCCTGCAAGATCAGCGCATGGTCAAGCTCTGGTGGCGGGGGATGGATGCGGCCTCTGGCAGTGAATCGCGCGATGCGCTTGGCAAACGGTTACGGAAGTTGTTGATCTGCATGAATATGGCGCCGCAGCGACAGGAGTGGGATGCAACCGTGCCGGATGATAACCGGATCTTTTCAAGGTATTAAGGACGCGCAGTCATGGCCAAGTCATATGTGGCAGTATTGGAGATCGGCACGACCCATACGGTGGCGCTGATCGGGGAGACCCTGGACGGCGGGCGCGTACGCGTCGTGGGCAAGGGGCTGGCCCGTACCACCGGCGTGCGCAAAGGGATCATCACCGAGATCAAGCAGGCCTCGACCGGTGTGCATACGGCGCTGAGCCAGGCCGCGGATGCCGCGGATGTCAACGTGGGCGAGGTTCTGTTGGCGATCTCCGGTGCGCACATCAGCACCTCTCCCAGCGAGGGGCGCTTGCCCGTGCGGGCGGCAGATGGCAAGGTGACGCGCGAAGACATGGATGAGGTCCGCGAACTCGCGGGCGCCAACAAGCCCGGCCCGGACCGGATGATCTTGCATGCCATTCCGCAGTTCTACAAGCTGGACGACCTCGATGGGATCACCAATCCCGAAGGGCTGCGCGGTAAACAGTTGCGGCTAGGGACGCTCTTCATCCATGGGTTGCAGGATCGGGTGGATGATGCCGTGAACCTGCTGAAGGGGCAGGCGCTCGATACGCGCGGTGTGATGTTCAGCGCCGTGGCCGCCGCCGCCGCTGTTTTGACCCCCGAGCAACGCAACCAAGGGGTGGTGCTCATTGACCTGGGTGGCGGCACCACCAACTATGTGGTTTTCTTTCACAATGTCGTGGTGGCGGCCGGGTCGCTTGGCATCGGCGGCGACCATGTGACCAATGACATTGCGCAGGCCTTCAGCCTGTCGATGACCCAGGCCGAGGAGCTCAAGATCGCGGAAGGGTGCGCCATCATTGACCCGCCGCGCAGCGGACGGCGGGTCGAGCTGCCGTCCACGAGTTTGACCATCTCCACGGCGAAGTCGCTTAGTATTAAGGCGCTGCATACGGTCATGGAAGCGCGTCTGCGTGAGACGCTCAGCCTGATCCGCGACCAGGCCGGTCTGGAGTTGCGCCTTGCGGGCGCCGGCGTGGTCTTTACCGGCGGTGGTGCCTATATACCTAAGCTCGACGAACTGGCAGAGCGCGTGTTTGGCATGCGGGCGCGCATGGGTGAGCCGCTGCCGCAGTATGTGGATAACATCCTCGATGAGCGTTTCCGGCCGGCGATGCTGGCCACGGCCTGCGGCCTGATGATCCGCCGGGCGCAGATGCGCGACGAGGACACGCCGCTGAGCATGATCGGGGAATGGTTCCGGAAGAGCACGAAGGGCTTTGTGCGATGAGCAGCGAAACCACAGGGTTGATGTTGGTTGGCATCGGCGGCGGCGGCTGCCGAATGGTTGCCGCGGCGTGCCGGGCGCATGGCGAAGGCGTGGCAGCTGTCGGGTTTGATACCGACGAAGCCGCCATCCGCAGCACGCCGGGCGTCAAGATGCATCTGATTGGCGCCACCCGCCTCAACAAGCAGGGTGCCGGTGGCGTGCATTCCAATGGTCGCCAGGCGGCGCAGGATGACCTGCCGAACATCCTGACGCAGCTCAAGGATGCACGCGTGGTGGTGATTGTGGCGTGTCTGGGCGGGGGGACTGGCGGGGGCGCGACGCCCGTCATCCTGCAGGCGTTGCGCGCGGAAGGGAAGCTGACCCTCTGTTTCGTGACGTTGCCGTTTGCCTTTGAAGGTGCGGACCGGCGGCAGGTGGCCGAGCGTGATCGCCCCCTGATTGAACAGCATGCCGATACTCTGGTACAGGTCCCGCTGGATGAACTCTATGCCGGCCAGGAACAGCAGGCGCTGGACGTGGCCCGTCGTGAGGCCGATGCCCGGTTGGCCAGCGGCTTGTGTCTGCTGTGGCGCCTGTTGCTGACGCCCGGCTATATCGGCTTTGATCCGGCCCGTTTGCAGAACATGATTGACCGGGCAGGCCTGGCGCGTTTTGGTGTGGCTGCCGCCGCCGGCGAAGATCGCTGTGATGCGGTGGTTGCGGCCTTGGCGCGCACCCCGCTGCTGCGCAAGGGCGCGGCGTTGTCCGGAGCACGTGCGCTGGCGCTGGGCATCCTGGCGGGGGCGGACTTGCGTCTGGCGGAGATCGGCGTGATCATGGAACGGATCCGGGCCATTTGCCCCAAGGATGTGCATGTCGAGATGGGTGTGGTGCTGGATGCCTGTTTTGACGGGCGGGTGGAGTTGGTGGCTTTGGCTTTTGAACAGTGGCTGCCGGCCGAGCGGCGTGCTGGCCTCATGGCGGGCACGGCCTATGGTGCGGATCTGCTGGGCAAGGAACACGCACGCGACGACAAATTGAAGGGTGGCAGCGGCAAGTTCCGCGGTGTGGAGAAGACGGTCATTAAGGGCGAGGATCTCGACATTCCCACCTATCAGCGCCAGCATATCCGCTTGGAACGGTAAGCGCTTGTGGCAGGTGTCGCGCCCGGTACGTGCCGGCGTGTGCGGCACAGTTGCTGGGTAAGACGGATGAAAACAGGTAAGGAGTACCCATGACGGAAGAGGATATTCTGGCGTTGTTGCAGGATACCGGCGCCTTGTTGAACGGCCATTTTGAACTGCGATCTGGATTGCACAGCAACCGGTTCTTCCAGTGTGCGAATGTGCTGCGCTATCCGCGGGTGGCGGAGCGTCTCTGCGCCGAACTGGTCCGCCGGATGCAGCCCGGGCTGTCATCCGCCCGCGTGGATGGCGTGATCGCGCCGGCGCTGGGCGGGATTCTGGTCGGGCACGAGGTGGCCCGTGCGCTGGACGTGCGCTCGATCTTTGCGGAGAAGCAGGAGGGTAAGCTGGTTATGCGCCGGTTTGCCATTCAGCCCGGCGAACGCTATGTGGTGGCCGAGGATGTCATTACGCGCGGCGGCCGGGTGCAGGAGACCATTGATATCGTGAAGGCGGCCGGGGCCGACGTGGCGGCCATCGCCGTGCTGGTGGACCGCAGTGCCGGCACCGCCCGGTTTGACTATCCGACGTACCACTTGCTGCAGATGGCCCCGCAAGTCTGGGAACCCGCCGCCTGTCCGCTCTGCGCGCAGGGTTCCAAGCCGGTGCACCCCGGATCGTGATCAGAGCGTCAGATCCTTATAGATCGTCTCGATCTTGGCCTTGCTGCGGAGCGACAGTAGCAGATCCGACATGGTCTTGTTGAACTTGCGCTCCTGCAGCACGCGCTCCATCTCCTTGCTCTTCATCAGAGGGGGCGTGCGCACGCTGATAAAGCTGGCACGGACCGACTCCGGCGTGGCACCCGCAGCACCGGCCGTCCCCTTGGCGGGCGTCCGCGCGGTCACGCGTAGCAGGAGATAGCCGCGGCCGGTCTCGAGCACCGGGCCGATCTCGTTGACCTTCTGGCTAAACAGGGCGTCCGCAATCTGCTTGTCACTGATCTTGTCGCGCGTGAGTTCGCCCAGGTCGCCGCTGGCCAGACGCTTGTCTTCGCTGCTGGCGATTTCCTTCGACAGGAGGGCGTAGTCGGCCCCCTTGAGTAGTTGCGCCCGTAACGCGTCGGCCTTCTGCCGGGCATCCTTGCGCTTGGCGATGATCTCCGTGGTCAGCTCCTCGCGGTCCTTATCTACGACGACAATCGTGTCGCGAATCCCCTGCTGGATGAGCTTGTCCACGAGCAGTCCGTCTTCGAATTCCCGGCGCGTTTCCTTCTCGCCGAGGGGGGATTTCTGGAAGAACTCATCCAATGAGGAGGCCATGCCGCGCTCCTTGAGCAGCCCTTCCATTTCGCGCACGAACTTCTGGCGGTCGGCGGCGCTGACCGTGAGGCCGCGCCGGTTGGCCTCATCCATCAGGACGGTCTTGTTGACGAACAGGGTGATGGCCTTGTGGCGGAAGAACTCCATGGCTTTCTCTTCCCCACCCGGCGGGATGTAGAGCGTCTTGGCCTCGGTCTCATCCTTGAGGTAGTTGCGCGCCCGTTTCTCCATTTGGTCCCAGGTCAGTTTCTGTCCGTTGACGCGGACGGCAATGTCATTCGGCTTGTAGACCACGCCGGGCTTGCTCTCCTTGATCTTCTGGTCGCAACCGGAGGCCAGGAGCATCGTCAGGGGCATCAGCAAGAGGCAGGGACGCAGCAGCGGCAGTGTCATCATGAATCTCCCGTCTTGGCACCCCAGAGGAGTGCAGGGTCGGTTTCCAGCAGTTCCAACGCCAGTCGGCGCGGTGCCGGTGGTGTTTCCAAATGCGAATGAATAAATATACCAAGAAACCGGCGCAAACCAAGCGAAAGATGCGGAGCCAGTGGTGGTGTGCGGGCAGGGGGGGGGGGCGCAGACGGATGTTCCTGCGACAAGCGCTGCAACCGCAGCAGCACGTCCCGGTGTACGGTGAGTACGGCTTCGCCCGCTGAGGCGGGCGAACTATGGGCACACCGGACCTGTCCCGCGCCGAGGGCAAAGCGCACCCAGGGGGAGGCGGCGGCGGTGTGGCAGGTGGGGCAGAGCGCAAAGCCAGGCAACACCCCCTGATGCCGCAGCAGGGAGAGTTCGAATTGTAGCACCGTGCGTAGGGTGGGGGGGGCAACGCAGAGACCGTCCAGCGCCTCGTCCAATAGTCCGTAGAGGTCATCGGACTCCTGCGCGGGTTGCGCCACGCGAGCGATCAGATCCGCCAGATAACTGGCGGTACTGACGCGTCGCCAGTCGGCGCGCAAACCCTCCCGTGTGTCCAAAGGGGTGACTTCCCGGATGGCATGCACGCCGTCGTGTTCATGCCGGTAGAAGAGCAGTTCGCAGCGGTAGAAGAGATCGTATTGTCCAAGGAAGGCGCTCTTGGGGCGACAGGCCCCTTTGACGACCGTCGTGATGCGGCCAAATTCAGCCGAAAGCCAGGTCACGACGTGCGAGGTGCGCGAGAAGGGGGCAATCCGTAACGCCATGGCCTCGGTTTGCAGGATTTGGGGCGCTGTTAACTCCACGGACATGTTTGTGCATCAAACTCCTTCTGTCCAAGGCGTGCCATCGGGGTGGACGCGCAGAAAACGCAGGTGAAAGGTGGTCCCTGCGCCCGTCGCAGTTTCCACCTGTATGACCCCCTTGTGGGACGTCACGATCGCCTTGACGATTGCCAGCCCTAGGCCAATGCCACGGGCCTTGCCAGCGGTGGTGAAGGGCTCGAAGAGGCGTGTGCGGATGGCTTCCGGAATGCCGGGGCCGTTGTCTTGCACCGAGAGCACCACCCATGCTTGGTCCGTAGTCACCTGCATGCGGATGCGCCCGGTGCCGGCCGTGAGCATTTCGGCCGCGTTATTGACCAGATTCTGCAACACCCGTTGCATCTTCTGGTTGTCAGCCAGGATCCATACATCCAAGGGCGCGAGCTCCAAGGTAATGCCGGTCTGCTTGAGATAGCCTTGGTTGAGGTGCTGGAATTGCTCCAGAATGGCGCGGACATGCGTCGGTACAGACTCCATGCGGACCACGCCACGTGAAAAGTCCAGAATGTCCTCAGCCATGCCGTTCATGCGCTTGACTTGTTCTTCGATGAGGGTGCCTGTATCGTGCACGTTTTTGTCGCGGCTGAGCCGCTGGAGCATGCCCGCTGCGATATTGACTACGGCCAGCGGGTTGCGGAAGTCATGAATAATGGTGTTGAGGGACGCGCCGACGGTTGACATGCGTGTGCGCAGAACCAGTTCCTGTACATAGCGCGCGTTGCTCGCCCGGATCCCGTTGAGGATGTGATGCAGCAAACGCATGACCGCGCTGCTCGGCATGGTCTGGATGGCCTGGAAGAACGCTTCGCGCGGGATGCGTGCCAGGGTGGAATCCACGGCCGTGACGGCGGCGGCGCTGCGCACGCTACCGTCCAGTACGCCGTATTCCCCGAAGAAACCACCCGCCTCGACCCGGGCGAGCAGATAGGGCGCTTCGGCGGCCATGGTCTTGAGAATGTGTACACTGCCATCGAAAACCAGATAGAGACTGTCGGAATCGTCGTTATCGCGGAAGATGGTGGTGTCGGCACGATAGGGGGCTGCCGTGGCGGCGGCCACGAGTGCGGGCGTTACTTCGGGCGGTAAGAGGGCGAAGAACGGATGCTGCCGGATCTGGTCGCTGGTTAGAGTGCTGACGCCCATGGTGGCGGTCCTTTGCTGTGGGTGGTCGGCGGGGGCACGCCCCCCCTCAACGCGTAGAAACGCAGAATGTACTATCATCTCTGGTAGGGCCTGTACTT
>CAYSHQ010000073.1:7141-8211 GCA_964430835.1 uncultured Lentisphaerales bacterium | reverse complement strand
GCTCCCCCGTCCGCTCCAGCGGCCGGAGGTTCCGATGTTCGGACAGTTTTTCTCCGTCACCTCAAAATCAACGATGGGCGCACGGTCCGCCATCGCCCGCGGCCTGTGCTGCCGGTTACCGACGGGCGACGTGCGCATTCTGGCCTGGCTGGAGCACCCCTGACATGAATACTTCCGGAAAAACCCTGAGGGCAAATACGGCTTTCGGCATCGCTGAAAACGGGGAGACCCTTCTGGTGGTCAAGGCAACACGGCGCGGGCGATCGCTGTCCTATACCCGGGCCGCACCAACGGAAATCGCCACCTCACTCAGCGCCGCCTGCCTGTTCCAGCGCGAAAGCTTCACGCGGTGGCTGACCGCGCCCATTGCCTCGTCCCGCAAGGCTGAAACGGTTTTCCATTCCCTGCTGGATATTCAACTCCCCTTTCCCGTCGAAGACTGCGAAGTATCCCTGCTGGGAAAACAGCCCACCCCGGATCATGCCGGCACGAGGGGGCTTATCGCGGGCGCCCGGACTGCGGACATTGAGAAGCGGATTGCCTTACTTGCGGCCGCCGGGCTGAATCCCGTCATTCTCGACCAGGAGGGCGTGGCTCTCTGGTTTCATGGACTTGAGGAAATTCCGCCCGCTCACGGCGAGCCCATCCCCCGCGTACTGGTCTACCTGGCGGAGGACCGGATCACGCTGGCACTGGGACAGGGCGCGGAGTTTCTCGGCACCCATACCATGCGGGAAGCGGACGCGGAGTCGGTTCATCGCCATTTGAAGTCTATATTCAAGACCGCGCCACCCGTGACCCAATGGATCTGGACCGGCCCGGGAGCCGCCTCGACCGAAGCTGTCAAATCCCTGCACGCCACTCTGGCGGACCGCTGGCCGGGCAGCATGGAGCTTGTCAGGGAACCGGAACTTTTCCTCGCCCGAGCCCTTGCTGCCAGGGCGCTGACCGGATCAAGGAAGAACCGCTGCAACCTGCGGACAGGCCGGTTCATGCATCCCCTGCTCGCAAAGGAAATAACCCGGCGCCCCTACCGGCTCGCCCTCGCCTGCCTGGCCGCAGGACTCCTG
>CAYSHQ010000073.1:1477-7131 GCA_964430835.1 uncultured Lentisphaerales bacterium | reverse complement strand
CCCTCAAGGCGCTTGCCGTTGACATTACGGGATCGCCCGTTGGCATCCAGCAGGGACAGGAAGTCCTGACCGCGCGCCGGGCGGTGGACGCCGCCACCAAGGACATGGAACCCTTCCTGGCGGCCATTGAGTCTCCGCTGCATGGCACCCTGGCCAACCTGCTCGCGATTGCCCATGAGGAGGGCATCACCATCGAAACCATGACCTTGAACCGGAAAACCGGTGTCATTCATGGACTTACCCCGAAATGGATCCAGGGCGAAAAGGTTGCCCACCGCCTGAATGCCTCAGGATGGACAGCCACCATTGAACGCAAGGATTCCCAGCCTTCCGATGAACGCATCGCGTTCGTCATCGGGATCAGCAGGAAGTAAAAAGGCTACAGCCTGATCAGGTCCTCATGGTCTTCGCCACTCGGGTTGATGTGGATCATCACATCCCCTATATTTTCAAATTCCTCAAACAAGCGACATTTGACGTGGGCGGCAATATCGTGCGCCTGTTTGACCGTCATGCTTGGGTCCATTTCCAGCTTGAGATCCACAATGATGTTCTGCCCCGAACGGCGTCCCCGGATCTCATGCACCCCGGCCACGCCCGGAACCGCAGCGGCACGCTGTCGCATCGCGTCAAGCAGCGCAGGGGGCGCCGTGAAGTCCATCAGATCATCCAACGAAGACCGCAGGGTTTCCCAGCCGATGTGAAAAATGAAGAACGCTGAGATCGCCGCCGCCAGCGGGTCCATAATGGCGGCACCTAAAAAAGCGCCCGTCACACCGATCAGCGTGGCCACCGAGGTGATGGCATCCTTGCGGTGATCTTTGGCCACCGCCAGCACCGCCGGACTTTGGCACCGGCTCCCCACGCCTACGGTAAACCGGTATAGCCCCTCCTTGATCAGGATCGTGATCGCCGCGGCGACCACGGCCATCCAGGAGGGGATTTCAAAGTTGCCACTATAGATGACATGCGCGGCCTGGCAGACGATGCCGATGCCGGTGGCGAAAATCACCAACGACACCAGGATCGAGGCGAGACTCTCGGCCTTGCCATGCCCGTAGGGATGCTGTCGGTCGTAGGGCTTGCGCCCGATCCGTAACGCGATCATGGCCGAGCCAATCGCCACAAAATCGCACGCGCTCTCCAAGCCATCGGCAAACACCGCCTCAGACCGGCCGAACCAGCCCGCCGCCAACTTCATCACCATCAGCAAAGCATTGACCTGGAAGCCGACGCGAATAACACGCTCAGCGCTATCAAACCGCTTACTGCGATCTTCCTGCTCTTTTGTGAGTGTGTCCATGGGCGTGAGGCATTCCCTTACTGAAAGCTCATTCTCGGCTGGCGCCGCACCGCCTCGGCCGCCAGCATGAGCATGCGGCGCGGCAGCGGCAATCGCAGGGCGGGAGTCTGCCAGAAGCGGTTACTACCGTCAAGACCACCACCAACCAAAACGACAGCAATTTATGGCACTCGGCGGGTCCGCCCTACCTGCCACCGCTGGCGCTTGCATGACTACTTGACACGCAGACACGACCTGCTATCGTGATGGTGGAAATCAGGAGCACGGATGATCATGAAAACTCTTGCGGTGGGCGAACTGAAAACCAATTTCTCCTCGGTACTGGCTGAGATTACCGCCGGGCACCCCATTGCCGTCGGCTTCGGAAAATCGAAGCGAAAAGTCGCGGTTCTAATTTCCTATCGCCAGTACCGCAAGACCGCCAGGCGCAAACTGGGCTTGCTAGCCGATCGTGCTTCGTGCCGTATTCACCCGGACTTTGCGCTCTCCGACGAGGAGTTGCTCCAGTCATGAATTGCCTGCTGGACACGCATGCCTTTCTGTGGGCAACCTTCACACCGGGCAAACTGAGCCGCACCGCCCACCGCATCCTCACCGACGCCGAGAACGACATTTTTGTCAGCGTCATCTCATTCTGGGAGATTTCGCTCAAGTTCTCGCTGGGAAAGATTGCCATGGACGGCGTGAACCCCGAAGAGCTGCCAGAGATCGCGCGGCAGTCGGGCTTCGATCTGCTGGCGTTGAGCGCGGAGGAGGCGGCGTCCTTTCATGGCCTTGCGCGCGAGGGGCACAAAGATCCCTTTGACCGCATGTTGGTTCACCAGGCCATCCGACATCGCAAAACACTCGTATCGGCTGATACCGCGTTACAAATATACGCGCCTCACGGGTTAAAGCTGTTGTGGTAAACGAACGCGCTTTCAAAAATCATCCGGCCGTCAAAGTTTTGGGCACAAGTAGCCCAAGGCCGTATGCGATGCGCCAACCCACTCTGCCGGACACGGCTCACTGGCGAACCAGGCCAAGCGCAAATTGAAGATCGGGGAGAATCGTCAAGACCACCAGGGTTGGCGGACCTCAGCCAACAGGCAAAGATGGCGTGCTTTGCAGTTGACGCCAACCGTGACCTCCGCCATGATTCGTCTCCCTATGCCAGAGATCACCATTCGCGGGGTACGCCATCACTATGTCGAAGAAGGGCATGGTGCTGAGACCATCGTCTTTGCCCATGGCTTTCTCTTAGACCACACGATGTTCACCCACCAGATCGAAGCCTTCCGCAGCCACTATCGCTGCCTCGCCTGGGACTGGCGAGGACAAGGCCGCAGCGCGGCATCCTGCGCTGGCTACCATATAGACGACCTGACCGCCGATGCCGAGGCGTTCCTCGCGCAAACGCACGCAGCCCCCTGTCATTGGGTGGGCGTCTCCCTGGGCGGCTTCGTGGGGCTGCGCCTGGGGGCGCGACGGCCAGAACTCATTCAAAGCCTGGTACTGGGTCATACCTCCGCGCAGGCTGAGACGCCGGCCAAGCGACGCGCCTGGACTATGCTGGAGTGGTTCTTCCTCCTGTTTGGCGCCCGGCCCATCGCGGCCAAGCTGGCCACGATCCTACTGGGAAGCCGGATCTTGGCCGACCCGGCGCGCGCCCATCAGGTGGCGGCCCTGCGTCGCCACCTCACCACCCTCCGCCGCCTCCCCACCTTCCACACCGCACGCGCCATTGTCAAGCGCACCAGCGTCGCGGACGAACTCGCCGCCATTCAGGCACCAACCCTGATTCTGACCGGCACGGAGGACCACGCACGTACGCGCGCAGAAGCCGAT
Source organism: uncultured Lentisphaerales bacterium (assembly GCA_964430835.1). GTDB lineage: Bacteria > Verrucomicrobiota > Kiritimatiellia > RFP12 > CAIWXQ01 > CAIWXQ01. The sequence goes on along the minus strand of CAYSHQ010000073.1, from coordinate 4,001 downwards.
TTCATGCAACAGGGGATTCCCAACGCCCGCCTGGCGATTATTAACGGCGCCGGGCATAGCTCCTCGATCGAAGAACCCGTTGCCTTCCAGACCGCCCTGCAACACTTCTGGGAACACCCCCACCCCCCGCAGAGCACAGCGATTCCCCACACGTACACGACGCGGTGACGCACCCACCCAACGCGGGATGAGAAACACGCGTGGCGGTACAGGCGCGAACCCGGCGGACGCCTTAGCGGCCGGCTACACGCTCAAACTCGCGTATCGGCCCGGCCACCACCCGAAAGAGCGGATGCGGCCGCGGCGTCTTGAGCGCCGCGACGGCCGCCAGGGCGCCGGGGGTGCGCCGGGCCAGCTTCTTCTTCAAATGCTGCCACTCGTAAAGCAGCTGTCCGCGGGTTTCCGGGATACGGCTACGAACCCGGCCGACGCCGATCTTCGAGGCGTCAAAGGCGTAGCCGCGCCGCGCGGCTTCGTGCTGCACCGCTGCCAGATAGGTCGCAAGCGCTGCCACCGGGTTGCGCTGTTGCCGAAACCGATCAAGTTGCGGGTGGTTGCGATACCCCTTGGTCTTCCCCTGCAACACAGCCTGCGCCAGCAACCCTTCCCGCCAGAGCGCCAGCAGCCCCTGCCGATCCAGATAACGCGGATGTATGGTCCAGATGCGCATAATGCCCCCGCTCGTTGCCACCCAATTCACGAGACAGGGTGCATGGTATCGGCTCAGCCTATCGCCGTCAACGGGCCATGCCCCCGTCTGTTCCCCTACGCGGCGGCTTGACGCTCCGCAGGTAATCTGTTTAATTCTGTTGAGCCATGCCAAACCTACACGTTGCTTTTCTGGGTCCGGAAGGGACGCACTCGCACGAAGCCTGCCTCCGTCGCTTCGGCTCGCGTTTTACCCCCCACCCCTGCCGCTCGTTCCGGGAAGCACTGGACGCCCTGTCCAGCGTGGACGCCGCCCTGATCCCGGTTGAGAACTCCGTCGAGGGGCCGGTCACGCAGGCCCTCGACCTGCTGGCCCAGCGTCCCCGCATCGTGGTGCAGGAAGCCTTCGACATCCCGATCCTCAATCACTTGGCGGCGCGGCCGTCGGTCAAAGACCTGTCCAAGGTGCGCACCGTCTACAGCCACCCGCAGGTGCTGGGGCAGTGCGAGCAGTGGCTGCGCGGCCACCTGCCACAAGCGGACCTCGTGCCGGTCGCCAGTTCGGCCGAGGCGACCCGTCGGGCCGCCGCCGAACGGCATGTAGTCGCCATTGCCGGCCAGAAGGCCATTGAGATCCATGGTCTGCGCGTGCTCGCCCCGAACATTCAGGACATGCCTCACAATGCCACGCGCTTTCTGGTGCTGACCCCCCCGGACGGCGCACGCCGGGCGGTCCCGCCGCGTAAAACGGCCGGACGCCCCACAACCCGCACGCTCCTCTATCTCATCCTGCACAATCGCCCCGGGGCCCTGTTGACCGCCCTGAAACCGTTTGACCGCCATGGCATGAACCTGACCTTCATCCAGAGCCGGCCGATCACCGGTCGCGCTTGGGATTACGGTTTCTTCATGGAAGTAGACGCCGCCCTGGAAACCCCGGCCTTCCAGCGCACGCTGCGAGCCCTGGCCCGACAGACGCAACTCTGCCGCGTCATCAGCTCCTACGCCTGCTACGGGCTGGGCAATGGCAAAACACGCCAGGTATAACCATGCAGCACCGTCTGAATGAACTGCGCGAACAAGTAGCCACCATTGACCGGGAGATCGTCGCCGCGCTGGCGCAGCGCCTGCCCTGTGGTGCGGGCATGCCGGCCGACGCCAGCGCCACGGATGACCGGCTCCAGGCCCGGTTGCGCGCCGAATACGCGCAACAGGTCGCCGTAGTCTTTGTCACACCTGCCCCCGCCGGCGCAACCGCAGTCCGGGAGGCGGCGGACCGTGCCGTGCTGGCCGCCATCCGCCGGCGGCTGGAGCTGGCGCTGCAGATCGCGGCGGCCAAAGCAGCCGGCGCCATGCCGCGTGTGCGTGACCTGGCGGCCGCGCAGGACCCCGCTGCGCTGGAAGCGGCCATCACCCAGCCCGACGTAGAAGAGCAGGTCATCGCCCGGGCCGCAGACACCGCGCGCGGCCTCCCCGCCACCGACCTCCCAGCGAACTTCCCGCAGACCGTGGCGACCCTCTACCGCGACTGGATCATCCCCCTCGCCCGCCGCGTGCAAGTCGAGGCCTTGCTGGCACAGGCGCAAGGCTAGGCGCTCAGAGACGCTTGGCAAACGTGACCAGATCCACCAGGAGTTCCGGCTGGGTGTGCGGAGCAATCAGGTAGAAACCATCCACGTGCGAAGCCACCGCCGCCATAAAGGCACGTACGTAATCAAGCCCGGCCTCGCGCTGATAAACCGCATCCTCGCGGCTACGCAAGGTCGCGCGCAACTCCTCGGGAATGGAAATACCGGGGACCTCATGGTGCAGATACTCGGCCGTGCGCGACGAAAGCACGGGCATGACCCCCACAAAGATACGCACGCCGATCTCG
>CAYSHQ010000073.1:0-1467 GCA_964430835.1 uncultured Lentisphaerales bacterium | reverse complement strand
GGTGTGGCGAATCGGTGCTTCAAACGGCGGGCCTGCGGGCCGTTGCTGAAAGGGCCGTTCCTGGCCGGCCCTTCGGGCGGCGGCTGGCTGTCAGTCCTGGCGGGGCCGTGCTGGCGGCTGCCCCGGCTGCGTCATGGCGAAGCGCGCACCGGCCGCCGCCTTGTTGCGCAAATGGCGCAACTGGGGGGTAAAGTCGGCCAGATTCGGATTCACCGCCGCGCCGATGGAGAAATCGGTCTGGCCGCCGAGATCCTTGCCTAACAGATTTTTGCCCCGGTTGAGATTAGCCGCCATCTTGATCAGTCCGATTGAATTGACATCAAAGACATTGGCCGGGCCACCGTGCAGGGTGGAGGGATCGCCGGTAATACATAACAGCGCCTCGATGCCCAACAGCTGGGCGCCGAGCATAAACGACTGCAGTCCGAGCAGATTCCGGTCGCGGCCGGTGAGATGGGCAATAATCCGGGCACCGGTCTCTTTCTTGACATGTGCGGCAAAGGCCAGGTTTTCGATCTTGATCGTGGCCAGCGGATTGTCCGCCATGCTGATGGCATCGGCACCGGCGGCCACCATCGCACGGATCGCCTCGGTGTTGCGCGCCACCTTCAACGTGGCCGGCGGGTCGACCTCGCCAATGACGGGCCGCGGAACGTCTGCCAGGGACGCCAACCACGCCCCCGGCTTGAAGGCCTCGTCTGGAGCAACCGGGGCAATGTCATGACGCATCCGCGGCTTGCTGACCATGCGCTTTTCGCGCAGCTTGCGCACCATCGCCGCAATATGGGCGGGGGTGGTGCCGCAACAACCGCCGATGATCCGCGCCCCCATTTGGGCGAGGACGACCGCCTCCCCTGCCAGATACTCCTCCGAAGCCCCGAACCGCAGCCGCCCCCCCACCTGTTCCGGAAAGCCGGCATTCGGCATGACCGACACGGGCACCCCCAGGCCGACCAGGTATTCCATCGCCCCTTCGACAGCCCGGATGCCATAGCCACAGTTGAGGCCGATGATATCCGCGCCCTGATCAATGAGCGCGCGGGCGGTGGTCGCCAACCCGGCACCGGCAGCCGTGGTGCCAAAGCGACTCGCAGTCATCGAGGCCAACACCGGCACGTGCGAAACCTGCTTGGCGATTTTCACCGCCGCCAGCAGATCGGCCGCGTCGCCGAAGGTCTCCAACGCAATCACATCCACGCCCTCGTCCACGAGCGCTTCCAACTGCCCGGTCAAAGCGACGCGGATCTCCTGCGCGGTGGCGTTCTCGCACCCCGGGCCGATGCCAACCGGCCCCACCGAACCAGCCACATACGCCTCCACCCCAGCCTCCGCGCGCGCCAGGCGTACGGCGCAGCGGTTGATTTCCGCGCTGCGCGCCTCGAGCCGGTAGCGCGCGAGTGCCAGCGCGTTGGCGCCAAATGTGTTGGTTTCGATGAGTTGCGCCCCGGCCCGGACATACTGCCGGTG
>CAYSHQ010000072.1:0-8248 GCA_964430835.1 uncultured Lentisphaerales bacterium | reverse complement strand
ACATACTGAGTGATTCGTATCCGTCATTGTTCACGGACGGCGACGGCAGGGGGCAAGGCTTTTCCTCGTTCATGGCAGCCTCGCTGGTTTGGTATTCCGGCCGGCCGCGTCCGCATTGCGACCGATCCGGCAGATGATGGGGTTGCGCTTGCCGGTGCGGGTCTTCTCGCAGACTTCTACCGGTTCGATGCGAAACGAGACACCGGGCTCCAAAAACGCACCAAAGCGCGCAGTGATCGCTGCGGCCACGGGCGCGGTCCACCCTTCACCGGCGACGACCTGCAGGCGCACCTCCGTGCGCGTGTCCTGGATCAGGCAGAAGTCGCGCACCGCGGACCGGTGCGTCAGCAGGAAATCGTACGTGGCGTCGAGCAGGAACCCGGATGAAAGGATCTTGCCGGACGGCATGATAAAGCAGTCGTTGCGCCGCCCCTGCAGATTGACGAGATGGCGGAACCGCCAGCCGCACGGGCACGCGCAGGCCGCCAGACGCCCCAGGTCATTCTGCTGGTAACGGATCATCGGCATGGCGAAATTATGCAGGTTGGTCCCGACGATAACGCCATCCTGCTCCGTCGGGTGTCCTTCCGCGTCGAGTGTCTCGATATAGTTGATATCCTCGAAGACGTGGTAGGTCTTGTGCAGGCACTGCGCCGCAATGCGCGTGAGTTCCTCGGAGGAGTACTCGTCCAGCACAGGGCACCCAAGGAGCTTCGCCATCTCGTCGCGCTCCGCCTGCGTGGACATCTCGGAGTTGACGGAGACGACGCGGGGACGGATGCAGGCGAAATCCTGCGACGTGAAGTTCTGCAGAACCTGCCGGAGGTGGGACGGGTAGCAAACCAGCAGTTGCGGCCGGTGGCGGCGCAGCACGGCAATGATCTCCGCCACCGGTGCCAGCGTGCAGACAAAATGCATGGGGTAGAGGCCGAACAGGGATGACATGGGGTATGGCGATGTGTAGATGTAGACCTGCCGGTGCCAGGGGGCATAGCGGAACCCCATGCGATAGAGGCGCAGGCCGGCCTGGATATACGTCACCATGGCCTCGCCGTCATAGACAATGTCCAGCACCTTACCGCTGGAACCGCTGCTGCGCGAGACGATCAGCGTTTCCGGGTCGGTTCCCGGAGGGAGCATACGATCCGGATAGTTGGCAATGACCTGGTCCTTGGTGACAATGGGCAGGCGACGGAAGTCGTCCCACGATCGCAGATCGCCAGGGGTAAAACCTGCCCCGCGGTAGAGCTCGTGGTAAAACGGGACCCGGTCAAAGGCCTGGGTTACCAGGTGCCGGATGCGGGCAAACTGCCACGCCTGCATCTGGTCGCGCGACCAGTATGGCGCCTGCCGGAGAAAGGCATTCCCGAAGAGGAAGCGCCACCCCAACTTTGTCAGTTCCCGCAGATTCAGGTCTCGCATGGCTAGAGTTCCGGTGTGGAGAATCGTCGCGTCACCATCAGCGCCGATAAGGCGCCGAGCACGATCGCATACCAGGCCGCATCCGGGATCGCCGGCCACTGCTGTGCGATTGCCACGGCTGCAGGCACCGCATAACCGCAGTAGGTGACGGGAAGGCCAGTGTACCCTTTGTCCGAAACGCCCTCCACGTTGAAACGCGCCAGCCGCCAAGCCCCGGCCAGGACAAAGACCAGCAGCATAGCCTGGCCTACAAGGGAGCTGTGTGGCGCCATCGCCACCAGCAGGGCAGGCGCCAGGATGAAACAGACGAAGTCGGCAAAACCTTCCACCTGCACGTCGGAGTCTCTCTTCTCCCAGGCGCGGCGTCGGCCGAGCCACCCGGAAACCGCATCCCACCAGACGCACACCACCACGCCGCTGCCGCCGTAAAGCAGCCGCCCGTGCAGCAGCAGGCCGCAGATGCCCAGCGCCAACAGCAACCGCCCAAACGCAGACCAGGCATACGGACCAGGGCGAAAGCAGCGGGTGCCTTCAGATGGTTGACCAGTAGTAGCCATAAACTCCAAGCCAATATAGCGTATAGAAAGTGAGCGGCAGCGCGGGCATCCCGGGCCAGTAACGCCGGCAGATCCAGCCGACTGCCGCGAACAGCGCCAGGCTCACAAGCAGCCGCTCCAAGCGCGCCGGGATGCTCACGAGCGCAAAGGTGACAGGCGGGATGCGGCCTGCCGCCTGAACCGCATACACCTTGTACGGAATGCCGGAGAGTGGTCCCTCGCAAAGCCCCCAGACGCCATGTGTGTCCAAGTCGCGGCTGACGCGCTCGAACATGGCCGGCCGGACAAACGGGACATCCTCGACCACGGCACGTGTGATCCCGTGGTGTGCGCCAGCCAGCGAGTAGAGCAGAAGTCCGCCAACGATGGATCCGGCCACCACGACCGCGAGCTGGCCGGCTGCGCGGCGCAGCGAGAAGAGCGCCGCCAACGTGATCACGAGATCCGGCACGACAAAAAAGAACGTGGCCTCGGCAGCCCCCCAGCAGAATCCAAGCCAGAGCGGCAGGTCCAGCAGCCGCCATCCGCGCGTTGCTGCAGACGGCACCGTTGTGGCAGGTGCAGTCATTTACGAATGCCCCGGTTCTTGATCGCGCCCTCGAGGCGCTTCGAAAGTTCGGGCCAGCGGATCGGGTTCAAGCGAAGAATACGCCGGGCCGGGTCGGCGTCCCAAGTGTGGTAGACGTTTTTCCAGTCGTCCAGGAACTCCGGCTGCGCGCGCCCAAGCGCTTGCACCAGCAGTCCGTACACGGTGTCAAGCGCGGCCGGCGAGCACGCTGCGTCCTGCTTCCATTCCAGTTCGAAGGCCAGATACTGGCGGTTCTCCTCGTACAAAATCTGCGCCCGGTAGAGTCCTGTCAACCATGGCACCAACGCCTCCGCGCACACAGCTTCGTCCAGCATGGTCTCGCTGATGTTCGTGCCGCACAGGATCAGGCAGCCGTCCGTCCGTCCGGAGATGGCAATCAGGTCCGGCAGCGGCGGCAGCCCGTCGAGCGCGGCGGCATACATGGCCGCAGCGGAGTCCTGACGGCAGGCGCGGCTGACGGCGGAGCGAAGTGCCTCCCACGAGTAGAACGTGGCGGCGTCGTGCAGGTTGTAACGGACCAGTGGGATGCCCTGCCAACGCGTAACGCACAGTTCGCCGTTCACGGTCTCCAAATAGACATCCGGCGAAGCCGCATGAAAGAAGTGCGGAATGGCGCCGGGGAAGCCGAGCTGCCGCGCCAGCGGCGCGCAGACGGTCAGCGCGCGACGAATCATCGCCGTGGCCGGCGACTCCGCGCCGAGCAAGCCGGTGTCGGCGCTGCCGTAGACCGACAGGATCACCGGGTCATGCGGCGGCGCGCTGGCGGCACGCTGCAGGCCGATGCGCAGCGCCTCGGGGAACGGTTCGCCGAGCACCAGGTAGCGGAGGCGATCGTGCGGCAGCGCCATGCCGCGCCCCTGCGCCTTCAGGTGCAGATGTGCGATCGCGGACGGGCAGAGCACCAGGAGGAACTGGTCCACAAATGGCGCGGCATTGCGGAGCATATCCAGCATCTCGTCGTGCATGCTCCCTGGCGAGAATACACTGAACGGGTAGGGCGTCTTCAGGGCCACGCTTTTCAGCGCCCACGAGAAATGCTCCCCACCGATCCAACTGCCGAGAGCCAGTCCGACAATGGCCAGGGTGCGGCGCTCGTGGATGCGGAAGGCGTTTTCCAGAAAGAGGCGCAGCGTGTCGGCGGTCGCGTTATCGTCGCTCTTCAGTTGCGGCCAGTAGAAGCTCTGGCCCGATGACCCGGACGACTTGAAGATCGTGAAGGTTCGGTCAAAGTCGTCGGCCAGCAGATCCCGGTAGGCTGCGGGTACGAGGTAGTTCTGCTTGTCGGTCAGCGGCAGCTCCGTGACCGAGTGGAACTCGCGCATGCTGCGCGCGGAAAGAAACTGCGTATAGGCCGGCACCTGCCGGAAGGCACGGCCAGCCACCTGCAGGGCGGTTTCCGCGGAACCTATTGTTTGCATCGGTATCGGCCCTTTGTGATTACATCCAGCCGCCGCATCATGAAGTCAATTCCGCAAGCGCGCGGCGCGAACGGTTCAGGATCGTCACCAGCAGCAGTGCTACTACTACCCACAGCACAACCGGGAGCCAGCGTCCGGCCGTAACACCCAGGCCGGTCAACAGCGACAGAAGCCCGAACACGAAGGCGCGGTCGCTTTTGCCCATGGGGCCATCATACCTCCGGCTGGCGCCGATCTGCACCGCGACCACGCCGGCCATCTCGCTTACGACCGCGAGCAGCACGATCAGGAACACCTGCCACAGACCGAACCCGGGCACAAGCGCCAGGGGGAGGTAAAGGGCGGCGTCGGAGACCACGTCACCCAGTTCGTTCAGGATGGCACCGCGCGCGCTCTTCATGTTGTGTTCGCGGGCCAGCATGCCGTCGATGGCATTGAGCGCCATGCGCACCAGCAGTACGCCGGGAAGAACCAGCAGCGGCCAGCGGGTGCCAGGCCAGACGCCCACACAAGCGCCGCCGGCCGCGGAGAGCACAAGCGCGGCCAGGGTGACATGGTTCGCCGTGACGCCGCCGTGCGCCAGCGACCGGCAGAGCGGTCGCAGTAGATTCTGGAAGGCAGGCTTTAGTTGATAGACGGTCATGGTGCTCCAGCGTCGTGCGCTACGACGGCTGTCAGACATCCGAATGATCGTACACATCCGGCGACCCTCGATTCTCCGGGCAGGCTCATCCAAGTCCGCCCCGCTACCCGGCTATCACTTTCCGAGCGGAGACGGCTTCATGGTACGACTTTTGGGGTCGAAAAGCAACGCCACCATCAAGAAATGGTCCCCCGACCCCTGCCTACCCGGTTCCGGCCACTCCTATCCCGCCAGAATACTTTACATAACCGCCGTTATCCGACCCTGAGCTGTTCCGCCCCTAGCTCGGAAAGGCGGCTTGTACGTTCCATCCGTTGGCCGTACAACTCTGGCCTGGACTGGCATAGACGCGCACGCCGCGTCAAGCCGCGGCGGAGAAAAGCGGCGTCAAGCCGCCGCAGTCCAAACCCGCCTGACAGGCCGTATGCCTGTGAAGTAAGTCGTTCCATGCAGACCGTGCAAGGCGGGTACATCTTTGCACCGGCCCAGGCGATCCAGGGGGATGTGCCGTTGCGAAACATGGAAGTGGTGCTGGAAGTGGCCCACGAGCCGCGCGGCCGGCCGGCGGGGCAGAGCAGGTAGCGTAGCGGCGCGCAGTTCCGTGCCCGCCGCACGACGCGCGACCAGCGCCGGGGCTGATGACACGCGCGGCCGGCAAGGGACTGCCGGCGGCTACGCTTCCCGGCGGTGATGTGGCAGGCCCGGGCGGCCTATTTCTTGCTACCTCCCATGCGCCTGAACCCTGAACCCGCGCTTAGCGGATCGCGACACTTGCACCCACGCATACGCGCCCTTCAATACCCCGGATGACGCCGGTAGGGGCGCGGCGGATCGTCGCGCTCGTCCTTGCGCTTGCTCGCCGCGATCACGGCCACCAGGACCCCCAGACAGACCAGCACCACCAGCACACTAATAAACAGCAGCAGTCTCATCGCGCCCCCCTTACTTCGCCGGCTCGGCGCCAGCCGCCGGCTTCGCCGCCTGCCGCAGCATCGTCCCCATCAGCGCGTCCAGGCTGCCGCTCCCGCCCCCGCCCCCGCCGTTGACCATGACCTCAGGCGCAATCCGCACTTTCCCCTCCGCGATGACCTTCAGCAGCTCGATCTGGGCCACCGGGTCGCGCCCCAGCGCCTTGACCATCGCCTCGTAGGCCCGGGCGCGCCCTTCGCCGGTGATGGTCTGGTAGTCGGACTCCCCCTTGGCCTCGGCGGCGCGTGCCTTGGCCCCCTGCTCCTTGACCTGGACCTCGTAAACCGCCTTGGCCAGGTTGCGCTGCTGCTCGGCCTCCTCCTGGGCCTTGACGAACAGGGCCCGCGCCTCCTGCGCCTTCTTCTGCTCGGCGAAGAGCGTCTGCTCGTTCACGGCCACCTCCCGGTCGGTCTGCGTGGCGATGAGCTTGCGACCGGCCTCCGTGGCGTCCAGATGAATGTTGCCGATGAAGATGCCGTCGCAGGTGATGTGCGCCTTGGCCAGGTCCGGCTTGAGCCGATCATTGGCCACCTTCTCCATCTGGCTGCGGGCGTTGATGAACTCCAGGGCGTTCATCGTCTCAGCCACGTTGCGGAAGATCGCCCGCACGGCCGGCAGGATGATCTTGGCCTCCAGCACCTCCAGATCCTCGTCCTCCTGCTCGTCCTTGCGCCGCTGGTCTGGATCGCCGAGCAGGGCCACCAGCCACGGCGCGTTGCCGGCCTCCACCGCGCAGGCCATCCTCACATCGATCGGGAAGGAGAAGCCGTCCTTGGAGCGCACGGTGACCGACCAGTCCTGATTGGACTCCTGCGCCTTCTGCGCCTGCCGCACCACGGCCTGCTGGTAGGTGTAGATGCGCTGCGTGGTCTTGACGATGGTCGGCGTGTACGCCTGCGTATTGAGGTAGTAGGCGCCCGGCTTGAGCGGCTCGCGCCAGATGCCGCGATGGTTCTGATCGACAAGCGGGACACCGTTGACCAGCTCCGACGCCGGGCCGATCTTCGGCAGCGGGCCGGTCTTGGCGGTGATCACGGCGACCGCCCCGGGAGGGACGTTCAGCACGTCAATCGCGCGGATCTCGTACAGGAAGGGGTTGTAGCGCCATGTCCCCGGGGTCAGGACCGTGATCTGCGGCCCCCGCTGCCCCCCCTTCTGCAGGAAGGTCGCCGGGGTGAGCATATCGCTGGCCGAACTCCAGGCCGCGGCAAACGTCTCGCCGTCCGGCAGGGCCGCCCCGTCCCGCGCGGTCACAAAGCCGAGCTTGCCGTACTCGACGACGAAGACCGGCACCATCTTCACCTCGAAAAGCAGCGGGATGTAGAAGAAGTGCCACCCCGGGCCGAGGGTCTCGGCCTGCGGTCCCTGCTCGCCGCTCCGCGCCACGATATGGCCGTCGGGGAGCGGCCGGCCAAAATGCTTCACCACGACGCCGGTCATGTCCGCCGGCACAACCACCGAGGAGCCGACCAGCAGGCCGATGATGAACAGGAACGGTGCCATGATCAGCAGCGCGCCCCGCCCCGCCGCGGGGATGCGCATCGTGGCCGACATGCCGATGGCGATGATCGCCAGCATGGTGAAGAAGAGGATCGAAATCATGTTGTCCTTTCCGGCAGAAACCGCCCATCCGACCGCCCAGTCACGCGGTCAACCGGCCTGCGCAATCAGACGCTCATGGGAAATGACAGTAGCCGAAGCGCCGGGGCAGTGCAAGACGAACCTGACCACCCCCCCTGAGCCACTCCCTCCCGCCCAAATCGCTTACATAACCGCCGTTATCCGACCCTGAGCTGTTCCGCCCCTCGCTCGGAAAGGCAGCTTGTACGTCCTATCCGAAATATTTTTTGTGGCGGGTGTAAGATTTTGTGCTAACCTGCATATACATGAGTGTATACGGGCGCCATGCCCGGGCCGGGGGCGGTGGTCGCCGTCGGCGGGCAGCAAAACAGGAAGGAACAGTCTCATGAACAGCATGACCAGGATGGTGGCGGCGTGGTTTGCGGCCGGTATGTTCTCCAGCACGACGCTCGTGGCGGAGGAGGCGGTGTCATCGCCCGCCGGGGAGAAACCCGCGAAAGGTGCGCCCCGGGCCGAGCGGATCGAGAAGCGCAAGGAGCAGCGCGAAGCCAAGCATGCTGAGCACATGGAGAAGTGGCAGAAACACCACGACGAGGCCATCGCCCGACTCAAGGCGCGCCTGGCCGGCAATAAGAAGCTCACGGACGCTGAGAAGCAGGAGATCGTCACGTTCTTTGACACGCAGTACAGCGAGAACAAGACGTTCCGGCAGAGCCAGTTCGAAGAGAACATGAAGTTCCTCGATGAGATGGCGGCCAAGACGGACCTGCCCCGGGAGCAGGTCCGGGAGGCCATCAAGGCGCACTTCGGCAAGCAACGCGAGGAGAACAAGACCCATCACGCTGAACAGACCACCGAACGCAAGGCCGAGCGCCAGAAGATCCGCCAGGAGCGGAAGGACGGCACGGCCAAGCCGTGATGCGGACGTGGTTAACACGCCTGCTTGCCGGCGGTTGATGCGCGCGGCGGCGATACCGGCACCGAAGCCGTACACATCCGGCGACCCTCGGTTCTCCGCTCACGCCCCCTGTCGCCCGCCATCCCCGGCCGTGTATTCTGCCCCGGGCGT
>CAYSHQ010000071.1:1013-8270 GCA_964430835.1 uncultured Lentisphaerales bacterium | reverse complement strand
TGACGATGACGACATCTCCCTTGGCTTCTGCCCTTCGCCACGCCGACGCCCACTTTGACGCACCCGATCCAGTCCGTTCGACGCGAAGACCGTCTGGCTGCGATGGCTTAAAAGTCACGTGCATTACTCGGCGAAGACCGCGCAGCGTTATATGGAAGTCGCCAGGTTCAGTGAAAAAATCGACAGCGCTGTCGTTTTTTTTGAACTCGAATCCACGATCCTTTATCGCCTCGCGGCGGTGCCTGATGCCCTCGCCGCCACGCTGACGCCGGATACGCTTCTTACCGACCCGAAGACCGGACGGCAGACACCACTGAAGGAGATGAGCACCCGGGAATTGGATCGGGCGCTGGATGCACTGGAGGAGCGGGCGGTCCCGGTCCGGAACGTGCCGGCGGCGGGCGGGGTGACTTTGACCGGGGCGACGCGCGAGGAGTTCGCCGCCGACACCTTGCGGATCATGGGCCTGCTGTCCGAGCAGATCACGGGAATCCGCGGGCGGAAGGGGGCACTGGCCGGCGACTCGAAACAGCGCGTGCTGGCGGCGATCGAGAACTCGCCGAGCGTCTGTGGCCTTGCCCAGCTACCACAGCATAAGCCTGGCGTCTTATTTCGTATCCGCTTGTCCCACCGATTGGTCCGCAAACATGAAGAGGAGCGTCTTTCCGGGAAACGCTGATGTATCACCCAGATCGACTTTACCTTTGGCTAGCTTCTTGCGGATAACGTCCATTTGATATCCGTTCGCAGTGCAATCAGGGAATCCTGTTTGTCTCCGGGTGCCGCGAACACCGTGTTGCCCACACCTTCCTCCTGCCACTTCATGGCAACCTTGCTGATCACGCCACGCTTGATCTCCACGTCGACGTAACTCGTCGGACTGCTGCTCTTAGACGCTTCATCCATGTAATCCCGGACCGGCAGCAGCCAGCGCTTTCCGCATCAGACATTATGGTTTTTCTCGTGGCTCATGATTTCCCAATGGCCGTTTCTCTTGGCACCTACACGGCGGAGCAGACCGAGCTTTTTCAATTGGGCGAGGTTGGTTTCGATGTTGCGCTGGGCAATGCCGACCCTACCTGCAAGTTGTGTCGCCGTGATGGCCCGGTTCTCTGTGACAAGCAACAGGATCTGCCTTTGCGTGTCGTTTATTCCGATGTTTAAACCGATGTTTGTTCCGATGGCCGCGTCTTCAGGTTCGCCCTTGCGCGAATCGAGCGTACGATGGATTTCGTTGAGCATGAAGTCGATGAATGGGGCGCAGTCGGCCTTCTCTGAACTGGTGTTGATGGCGTCGTAGTAGGCCTGTTGCGAGGCGTGGACCATGTTTTCGACCGGTAGAAACTTGCCTGTAACTTCAGGCCGTAGCCACGACTGCCTGCTTCATAATCATAATCGTAATCATAATCGTAATCGTAATCCTCTCCGTGGTAGCAGATTACGATTACGATTAAGATTAGGAATGCTTTGGGATACACCTGCCGATAAAGTTACCTCAGGGTTTCCTCGCGGCGCGGTTGCGCCACTCCCGCCGCCCTCCCCCCACCTGCCACCTTCTCCGCCAGGCTCGAGTCGATCCGTGGTGGTTCTGGAAGATCCATGGCATGTCAGCCAGGTTTGGACTGCGGCGGCTTGCCGCCGCTCTTCCCCGCCGCGGCTTGACGCGGCGTGCACGCACAGTCCTAGGCCGCCATCGCGGGCAGCCGCTCATCCATCAGACTCAACTGCTCCCGCGTTCCGCCAGAACGGCGCGCCCGGGAACGCACCCGCGCATGCGAGGCCAGCTGTTTTTCGGCAACCGGCACGGCCGTGAACGCAGCCCCGCCACATAAGGCCAGGAAATCCGCCGCGCGTAACCATTGATTCGGCGTTTCCCCATAATGCAGGCAGATGGCGGCCCGATCACGAGTCATCCCCGTTACCACGGCTACCGGTTCCCCTACCCCGCGAATCTCCGCGTCGGGAAATACCAGAACCGGCACCCCCTGCCGCAACCACTCCTCCAGACGAAGGATGTTGCCACATGCGACCGCCGCATCAAACCCGGCCATACGCGCCTCGTTCGCCAACTGATGCGGCAGGGAGGCTTCCTCGCCCCACGCCTCACCATGCCCGGACTCCTGCAACCAGCTCTCGGCAGCTGCTGGTCCGTAATAATCCAACACCATCGCCAGCGCGGCGGAGGCCGCCTGGTCGGCGCGATGCGCCCGAAAAGGGACAGCCAGCACGCCGGGCATCGTCGCCCACCAGGACTGACCAACTTCCAGGAAGAACATCGGCATGCGCGCAACCATTGTCGGGTTCATATTTGCCTCCGGCCTTTACTTTGCCAGCAAGCATAGCAGGCGCGATGCCATGGCCAGAAACCTGGCGCGCGTCGCGACACCCAACCGCCCCGGGAAGACGCACCCACACCCGCAAGCCCGCCATCAGGCAAATTGCTGCGCTAGCATCCGGCTGAACTCAAGCGATGAGAACGGCTTGCGCAGAACGCCATTGGCGCCGGCCTGCAAGCCGGCCTCAATGTCAGTTTCATCCACATGCCCGGTGCAAATCAGGATCGGCACCCGCACGCCTTGGGCGCGCAGGCGCCGTATGTTGGCCGGACCATCCGCCTCCGGCATGATCAGGTCCATCAAGATCAGGTCAAAAGCGTGCTGCTGCACCAGCGCCTGCGCCTCCGCCATGGTGGCCGCCTGGCAGCACACATACCCGCCCTTGGCCAGCATCCGCTGCAAAATCAGCCGACTCCCCGCCTCATCATCCACCACCAGGACCAGCTTCGGCCCATGCGCCCCTTGCCGACTGCTATCGCCTCCATCGCGATCACGCGCCCCCGATTGACTCAACTCCGCCATACGACCTCCTTTGCGTCCCATACCTGCTGCCACGCAGGGGAGCAGCATACACGATTCTATCCCTTGACGCGCCTGCAGATTCCGTAGACACTCTTCTTATGGACGCAGTAGATCCTTGCCCAGTAACCACCTTGCTGACGCGGTACGGCGTGCTCTATGGGGTGCCCGGCGACGACAAGACGAACGCCTTAATGGCAGTCGTGGAGCGCCTGCACTTGCCTGAGGGCGTGAACCGCGATCTGGTAATCGAAGAGCTCCTGCGCCGGGAGGACATCGCCTCGACCGGCATCGGGCAAGGCATCGCCCTGCCACACCCGCAAAACGCCACCGCGCTGCAGATGCCGGAATCGCTGGTGAGCCTCGCGTTTCTGACACAACCCATCGACTATGGCGCCCCCGACGAACTCCCGGTGCAGGCCATCTTTGTCATCCTGAGCCGTGACCACAGCCAGCATTTGCGCCTGCTCGGACAGATGGGCCGCCTGCTGATGCAGCCGGACATCGTGGATGCACTGGCGCGCCAACTCCCAGCCGAAGAACTGCTGGCCGTCATGCGCCGCGTCGAAACCGACCTCTACAACCGTCAGGCCGCCAAAGCCCGATAATACGCCCCGGATGATTCATGCAAACCAGTAGCCTGCTGCTTGCACACCCGGTACCGGGATCGGACGCCGCGATTCTGATCGGCCGTGATGCCGCCAACCTGCGCGCGCTGCGCCAGGCCAACCGGCTGGTACTGTGGATCGTCGACGCTGCCGCCCTGCCAGACATCCCCGCCGACCAACCCGGCAAGGCCTTGCTGACGATTCCCGTAGACCGCGGCACCGAGGCGCACATCGAAGAGGCCGTCGAGCTCTTTCTGACGAAATCACCCAAGCATTTGCCTTCGCTCTATGTGAGTCGCGAACTGCCGGACGCACACGCCCTGCGCTTCGAAAAGGTTATGGACTTCGTCAGCGCCACGCTGGAAGCGCATCGGCGGGCGCGCCACACGCGCCAGGAGGATGCCTTCGCCTGGCAGCGTAACCTGTTGCGCAACCTCCCGGACTACACCACGCGCTTACTGCCGGAGGCCTGGCGCGGAGCGCTCACCGGCGTACCGGCTTTGATTTGTGGCGCAGGGCCTTCGCTCGACGTTTCCGGCCCCAGCCTGGCGCGCGTCGCCACGCAGGGCGTCGTGTTCGCCGCGGACTCGTCCTTAAAGGCGCTGGCCGCGCTGGGCGTCCAGGCCGACTTTGCCATTTCAGTGGACGTGGCCAAAGTGCCGGCCAAATGCCTGCCGGAACAACTCCCGCCGGCCCGGGTCGTACTTTCGGCCATCAGTCCGCCGGAGTGGTCCGACGCCATCCCGCTGACGCAGCGCTATTATGTCTCGTCCAGCCAGTTAACCTTGCATTGGCTGGCCACCCTCGGTGTCCCGCTCACCGCAGCGGCGGTCTGCGAGAATTGCGGCGCGACGGCCATCGAACTGGCCCGCTTCTTAGGCTGTGCGCCCATCTGCCTCTTTGGTATGGACCTGGCATTAAGCGACGCGGGGGCGATGCAGCGACACCACGGCAAAGTGGACGCCTCGCTCTACACCCAGTCCGGTTTCCAGGCCCAGCAGCGCTTTCCCAAAATCCCCGGCAACTTCGCGCACGAGGTTCCCACCCATGTCTATGGCGATTGGCGGGCGCTCGACCGGCGCCTCGCCGGGTGGCCGCCGGAGCTGGTCTGGGTGGTGACCGATCGTGGCGCGCGCCTGCAGCAGACCCGGGTGGTGCGCCCGGCCGACCTGTGCTTACCGCCAGCAGACATCGACAAAGAACCGCTGCTGGCCGGCCTGGCCGCGCCCATCCCGACGTCCGCCGAAGTGCGCCAGCAGGTCGCGCGCAAACTGGCAGGCTTGGCAGAGGACCTCACCTCTCGGACCCCTGCTTTCCCGCGGCTGCTGGAGCGCAATGGTCCCACGCGGTTAGCCGAAGCGCTGCGCCCCCTGTTTGTGGCACCCGACATCGGGCAGATGCTAGGTGCCTTCTCGCTCAAGCTACTCCCCCATCTGATGCCGCCGATCCAGCCGGATCGCGCACCCTGGCGACGCTTATTGGAAGAGCTCGACGGCCTCAGCCAGGCAGCCGCCGCCACCGCCCGTCACCTCCCAGGCGCCTAGCGGCCAGGAACACCCCTGCGGTTTGACGCTGCGGCTATTGAAATTTCAGCTTTGTTTCGAATTTCGCGCTTCGGCTTTCGGATTTCCGCCTTCCGCGCCTTCCGGTTGCGCCGCAAAGAAGCGGTACAGGGTGGCACGCGCCACCCCCAAGGCCCGGGCGGCCTCGCGCCGGTTACCCTGGCACTGGTCCAAGGCGGCCCGCACCCGGGCCAGCGTCAACCGTTCGCGCGGCGCGGCGCGACTCGCCGGCACAACCGCAGCCACGGGCATCCGTGACAACATCCGGGCCGGCGGCAGGTGTTCCGGCCGGATCTCATCGCCATGGCACTTGACCAGCGCGTACTGCAGCCAGTTCTGCAACTCCCGCACGTTCCCCGGCCAGTCGTAGGTCAACAACTGATCCATCGCCTCCGGGCTGATCCGCACCGCGCTCGCGCGCTGCATCTCTGCGAGGAACCGGGCCATCAGGTGCGACACCAACAGGGGAATATCCGCCAGTCGCTCGCGCAGCGGCGGCAGCCAGATCGGCACCACGTTCAGCCGGTAGAAGAGATCCTCGCGAAAGCGGGCGTCGGCAATCTCCTTCTGCAGGTCGCGATGCGTGGCGCTGATCACGCGCACATCCACACGCACCGGGGCTTCACTCCCTACGCGCTGGATGACCCCCTCCTGCAGAACCCGTAGCAGGCGCACCTGCATCGCGGGGGAGACGTCCCCGATCTCGTCCAGAAAGATCGTACCGCCGTCGGCAATCTCAAAGCGCCCCTTCTTGTCGCGAATCGCACCGGTGAACGAGCCCCGCACATGCCCGAAGAGTTCGCTCTCCAGCAACCCCTCTGGCAACGCACCGCAATTCACCGCCACAAACGGCTTGCTGGCGCGGGGCCCTTCGTTGTGGATGGCCGCTGCCACCAGCTCTTTCCCGGTGCCGCTCTCCCCCCGGAGCAGGATCGGCACCGCACTGTTGGCCACGTCCCGGATCAGGTCGAACACTTCCTGCATCTTCCCATCCCGCCCGATGATCCCGGCAAACGACTGCATCTCGCCCACCCGGCGCGCCAGCGCAAACTCGCGGGTGACATCGTGAAACAATGCGGCCACCCCCACCCAGCGCCCATCCAGCGCGTGCAGCGGCCTAATCAGCGCGTCCAGCGTGCGCGACTCCCCCTCGGTGGTGGTGATCTCCATCCGATCGCGCCGCTCGGTAAATCCGGGCTCGGTCCCGGTGCCCAGCACACACTTGCCCCCGCAGAAACCGCAGCCGAAGATCTGGTGGCAATCGTGCCCCACGACATCCTGACGTCGCCGCCCGGTAATCGCCTCCGCCGCGCGGTTGAACAACACGATCCGGCGCTGCATGTCATGCACCAGCAATCCGTCGGACATGCTCTCCACGATCATCGTGGTATGCACGCGCAACGCGGCAAGCGCCTGCACATACCCCTGCTCAAAGAGATCTGCCACCAGTTGCTGGAGCATGTCGCGCAGCTTGCGAAACTCCATGCGCCGCACCGCCGGCTCCACGGCAAACTGGGCCGGCTCCGGCAGACGCCAGATCACCACGGCGGGGCGCCCCAGCAACAGGGGGAGTTGGGCGGCCGCCTGCGCGCAGAGCGCAATAACCAGGTCATACTCCTGGCCCGCCATGTCCGCCAGCGTAGTGTCAGGTTCGCCGTTCAACGACCAGCCGTTCTCGGCCATGACTTCCGCCACCAGCGGGTCCGGCGTCCCCGGCTCCAACATGGCTTGGGAGATCGCCACACCCGGTGTGGCGCGCCGACGTGCCAAGGCCGCCGCCATGCGGCTGCTGGACCCGTCCCGCCCATCGAGAAACAGCACACGCACATTCATGATGGCGCTCCGCCAGCTCCGCACACCCGGCACCGGCTATTTCATCCGCAGATCATACGCCGCCAGACCGTCCCCATGCCGCACATAGAGCACGCCGTTGGCAACCACCGGCTGCGACCAGTGCTGCTGCCGGCCGAAATCCACCGGGAACGAACCCCCCACCTGGCAGGTGGCGCCGTCGCGTTTGATCATCAACACCTTGCCGCTCTCGGAATACGCCAGCAGCCCACCCTCGATGCCGAGGAGCGACGCCTTGCCCACGCCGTCGAGCCGGGACAGGACCGTGCCTTTCTGCGGATCAAGGCAGAAGAGCGTCCCCTTGCTGCTCGTCAGAAAGAGGCGCTGGTCGATCAGCAGGATGCCATGGAAATGATTATCCGCCTCCTTCACCTGCCACAC
>CAYSHQ010000071.1:0-1003 GCA_964430835.1 uncultured Lentisphaerales bacterium | reverse complement strand
GGCCTCGCTAATTCGCAGGCATTCGGTGCCATAGCCATACCCGGAAGAGACCACAACCAGATCAGGGCCAACCGCCACCGGCGTGTTGGGGTGCACGCTGTAGGTGTTTTTGTGCGGATGCTTCCAGAGCACCGCGCCGGTCTCAGGGTCCAGCCCCACCACGTGCTCGGCGGTTTGCGTCACGATCTGCCGGCGATTATTCAGTGTCAGCAGCGCCGGCGACTGGTACGCGCTGGCATCGCCCAACCCCTTGCTGGTCCAGACGGTCTCACCGGTGGCGATATCGAGCGCCGCCACGGCCGCATCCGGCCCACCGGGGTGGCAGATCACCTTCTTACCAACCAGCAGCGGCGACTCGGCCACCCCCCACTGGATGTTGCGCCCGCGGAACCGCTCCAGGATGTCCACCGCCCAGACCTTCTGCCCATCCTTGGCATTGACACAAACCACCAGTCCCATGCCGCTGACCAGATAGATGCGCCCGTTGGCGACCGTCGGCGTCGAACGCGCTTGCTCGTAGCTGGAGGCCCACTCCGGACCGTATTCATACTGCCACTGAAGCGCGCCATCCGACACCCGCAAAGCATACAGCGAACCGGTACGCGCCTTGCCGGCGCCACGCGACCCGGTGAGGTAGAGCAGCTCTCCCGTCACCGCCGGGCCCTTATACCCTTCGCCCGGCGTCGCCACCTGCCACAACTTTTTGGGCGGCTGCGTCCAGTCCGTACGCAACCCCTTCTCCAGGCAGAAGCCATCGCGCTCCGGCCCGCGCCACTGCGGCCAATCCGCCGCCGCCACCACACCTGCCACCGCCACCAGCGCCAACCCGCACATCCCGATCTTCGCAGACATATCACGACCTCCCATAATGCCACCTGCCACCCTGCCGGCGGCAGAACCTGCCTTCTACTCCAGTCCGCGGTAGTGTACCTGCCTTTGGCGGTTATTACAAAGACAGAAGCGCCGCCTCAAACTGCGGGAGTTGGAAGAATGGAAGACTGGA
>CAYSHQ010000070.1:0-8301 GCA_964430835.1 uncultured Lentisphaerales bacterium | reverse complement strand
TTCCGCGGTTATCTCATTCATCCAAGCATCCACCCCCCCAATCTTCCGCAGTTCAAGGACAAGCTTGCTCTTTTCTGGGGGATGCCGGTCGCAGGTGCAACTTGCCATTTCATTCTGCGGCCAATGCGCTATGCTTCTGGCTGACCATCAGGTGTGCGGGGAGAAGCAGCGGCGCCATGGGGTGCGCCGCTACGACCCGCCACAACGAAATAACGGAGCAGACTATGCCTAAAGCACTGGTATTATTAGCAGAAGGGGTGGAGGAGATGGAGGCGGTCATTGTCATCGATGTACTGCGCCGCGCCGGCGTGGAGGTCATGGTGGCGGCCACCGGCCAGACGCGGGAAGTTATGGCCTCGCGCGGGGTGCGCCTCGTGGCGGATGCGCTCCTGACGGAGCTCCCTGCGGTGCCCGGTGCGGCGCTCGTGATCCCTGGCGGTGCTGGTGGATCCAAGCGGCTGGCGGCGGATCCGCGGGTGCTGGAACTGGTTCGTGCCTTTGTCAGGGACGGCAAGCTGGTGGCCGCCATCTGCGCCGGACCGCTCGTGCTGCAAGCGGCCGGCGTGCTGGAGGGCCTGCGTTTCACCTGCCACCCGGCGGCCCGTGAGCTGTTTGTCGGCCGGACCATTGCCACGGAGCGTGTGGTGGTCGATGGCGCGATCATCACCAGTCAAGGGCCCGGTACGAGCATGGAGTTTGCCCTGGCGATCGCGCGGCACCTCGTGAACCCCGCCACGGTCGACCAGGTTGCGGCGGGGTTGCTCCTGCCGCGGTAACGGATTGCCCCTTGCCTGCATGCGGCGTCCAGTCCTATACTGCGGGCCATGAAATCGGCCTCTTATTTGCCGTTGCCTTTCCGAACTGCCATCCTGCTGTGCCTGCTCGTGCTGGGGTGGCTGGGTGGTGCCGTGGTGCCAACCGCACACAGCAGCGAGTCGTGGCACGTCACCCCCGGCGGGGGCGTGTTGCTCTTCCCCGGAGGCCATGCACCACAAGACGGCTGGGTAGGGACGTTGCGGGCGGGCTACGACCTGAATGCGCCGCTCTCGCTGGAAGTGGGCGGCTTGGCCGGCACGGTGCATCGGCCCGCGGACGCCGTGGATAGCGGCACGCTCGCCCTGCAAGGCACGTGGGGTGACCTGATCATCCACCTGGCGCGCTGGGAGCGGCTGGACCCCTTTCTCAGCGTGGGTGCCGGTGCCTTCTGGTGCGCTGGCCGCGGCCTGCCGGATAACCAGCAGGAAGCTGTATTTTCCCGTGCCGGTGCCGGGGTGCTCTACTCCTTGTCGGAAAACTGGTCCTTCCGGTTGGGTGCCACGCTGCTGGCCAGCCCGGACCGCCAAGCCTGTTTCGGTCTGATAGAGACCGGCTTCTCCTACTATTTCGGCGACACCACCCCGTCGCGACCCCCCCTGGCGGAATAGGCCCACCCCCTAACGGACCAGCAAACAGTCGCTCCCTCCTCAAGCCCCTGCGCGGCCATGAAAACAATTGAACGTTATATTGTCAGCAGTTTCCTGACTGCGGTCCTCCTCTGTTGGCTGGTACTGACCTTTGTGCTCTCGATCGGGCTACTGGTGAAGGTCACCAGCCTGATCGCGAAAGGGATGCCCGTGGGGGTGATTGGCAAATACTTCCTGACCGGCATCCCGCAGACCATCGGCTTTACCATTCCGCTGTCGGTCCTGATCGGGGCGCTACTGGTTTTCGGCCGCCTCTCCACTGACAGCGAGATCGCCGCCATGCGGGCCTGCGGCATCAACCTGCTGCGCGTCATGCTCTGGCCTCTGCTGCTGGCCGGCGGTCTCTGCCTGATCTGCCTGCAGATCCACAACGAGATCGCCCCGCGCAGCGAAGAGACCCGCATTCAACTGGCGCTAAGCGCCAGCTCCAACATGGGGATGGACCTGATGGATCCAGGAACGTTCAATGATGGTCCCAAGCAGATGAAGATCTGGTTTGCCCGCCGCGACGGAGAGTGGTTACACGACCTGCGGATCTATGACAAGACGCCATCCGGCAAGGACCGCGAAATCCGCGCCACACGTGCCCGGATCAATCGGCAAGGCGACAACCTGCTGCTGGATTTATATGACACCACGATCGACCCCATGGATGACGAACGTCCTGGGGCGGCCCATGCTGATCGCTTCTCGCATGAAGTGATCGATGCCTTCAAGGTTACCAGCCGTCCCAGGAAGATCCGCACCTCTGGTTCCGGCGAATTACGCGAACTCCTGCCGGTGGTAGAGCGGCTTAAGGCTGACCCGGGGCAAGCCGCTGCCATCGTGAAGGATTGTCCGGACTGCTCCCAACGCAATGCCAGGGGGAAGATCGCCTGCCGTAATCCGGCGCATGAGGAGGCGCGAATCCTGCAAAACACCCCGGGGTTAAACGATCCGTTGCTGGTGCAGCGGCTCAAGGAAACTTGTGCAGAATGCCGTGCGGGGAGCTGCCCCGCCCCCAATCACGCACGCATCCTGATGGCGGCGGGTGCCTATGCGCGCATCCAGACCATGCCCACCGAGATCCGGGTGGAACTGAACAAACGGCTGGCGCTGGCCAGCGCCGCCTTCTGTTTCGCCCTCATCGGTATTCCGCTGGGGATCCGTAGCCATCGGCGAGAATCCACGGTCGGCGTGGCCATCGGTCTCGGCATTGCGCTGCTTTACTATCTGGCCATGATCCTGGCGGAGGCGCTCAAACGCACCCCGTCGCTGCACCCCGACCTGCTTGTCTGGTTGCCTGCCGTCATTTGCGTGGCAGTGGCCACCTGGCTGATCCCCAGGAATCAGTAGTTCACTCCTTCTTCATCGCTGTGCGGCTGGTGCGGACCCATTCCGCCGCGCCCCCCTGCCGAGCTTGCCGGAACATGCGCACATATACGGCCAGCTTCCAGACCATAAAGAGCGGTGCGGCCGCCAACCGCCAGTAAACCCCCGCCGGCGCACGCGCTAGCCGCAGCGCCACCAGCACGTAGAGCAGTTCCGCCACCAGCGCCATCCCGCTCAACGCGGGCGTGACCACCCAAACCCCCTGCCCCACCGCCAGCCAGAGCGCCGCCACCGCCGACAACACGGTACCCGCCACCAGCAGCGCAAACGGCGGCACCAGCAGATCCATGGCGCCATCCAGCCGGGCACCATCCCGGTGCCGCACCCCGTCACGCAGCAGCGGCCAGAACAAACGACGCAACAGCGCCAGGCGGCCGCCTTCCCAGCGCGCACGCTGTGTGCTGGCCGCCTGCGCCGAGACGGCCATCTGCCCCATCACCTGCGCCCCGGGGACAAACTGCACCCGGATCCCCTGTTGCAAATATAAGAGTGCCAGTTCCACATCTTCCACCACCGAAAATGCCGGATACCCGTACTGTGCCACCAGGCGGCGGGAGAAACACATGCCATTCCCCTTAAGCCCACAGGGCAACCCCAACCGGTCACGCCCCAGCGGCCGCAGGAAGTGAAAGGCCGCCAAGGAGACGGTGGCGAGCGCGGTGCGCCAGCTCTCCAGCGGGTTCTGTACGCCATAATACCCCTGCAGCACTTCCCGCCCCTGTGCGAGTTGCTCAGCCATAAACCAGAGGAAGTCCGGGTTCACCGTAGAGTCCGCATCCAGGATCACGACCGCGTCACAAGGGTCCGCCAGCGCAGGGATCTGTGTGCGCATGGCCCAATCCAAGGCTTGCCCCTTGCCACGCTTGCGAGTATCGGCCCGCTCCCAGACCAGCGCGCCATGCTCCCTGGCCACCGCCGCCGTACGGTCCGTGCAGTTGTCTGCAATCACGGCAATCGTCGTGCGCTCAAGCGGATAGGTCAACTGGCGCAAGCGATCCAACACATCGCCCAGCAGCAGTTCCTCATTGTGGGCCGGGATCAGGATCAGGAAGTGCGTACGTGCCGTCCGTAGTCCGCCATACCGGCCGTCGATCCGCCGGCGTGCGGGGTGGACTGCGGCCGCCACGGTCAACCCCAGCAAGTAGAGCGCTATACCGGCCAGCGGAACTACCGCCAGCAGCAGGATCAGGTTCATCGCCAGCATAGCAACCGTCACGGCACAGACTCCTTGTGATCCTCACAAACGCAGCCCGTGCGCATCCGCGCTACGAACTGATCGAGCGTACAGGCGCGCAACACCGCCGCGCGCCCCGCACGCCCGATGGCCGCCGCCTCGGCTGGATTCGCCAATAACCGCAGTACCGCCGCGCGCAGGGCGGCAGCGTCACCACATGGCACCGTCACTACCGTGCCCGGTTCCAAGGAATCCTGTATCCCGTCTGAAGCCGAGATCACTACGGGGCGACCACACGCTTGCGCCTCAAACAATGAAGTCACACCTGCCGGCCAGTCCACATTTTGCAGCGGCACCACCACCACGGCCGCCTGCCGGTAGAGTTCACGCAGCTCAATACTCGACAACCCCTTGCGCAACGTAACGTTGGCCGGGATAGCCCGCCCCGCGGTCTGGTCCTCCCGTCGCGACCACGGACTGGAGGCCACCACTGTCACCGGTACCCCGGTAGGTGCCATGGCCTGAAAAAGCGTCGGGTAGTCGCGCAACTCGCGCCCCACGCTGACCACGCCCAGGCCCGGCCCCTCCACCGCCGCCGGCGTGAAGAAGCGTTCATCGACCTGGAAGGCGATGCGCTGCACCTTCTGCGGCGGGACGGCCAGCTCCTGCCGCGCAAACTCTTCCTGCTGGCGACTGTAGCAGAACATCCGCCGCACCTGCCGGAAGAGGCATAAGCCGCGCAGCAATCGGCTTTTCCCGGGCGTAGTAAGGCGATGCCCGATGAAGGCGAGCGAGGCACCACGCCGGAACTTCAGCAAGAACGCCAACGGAATAGCCGTGTTCTCTGCCGTGACAAAGTAGAAGATCCCCTGGCGCCGGAACGCCAGCCAAGCCAGGGCCAAGGCCGGGCCACACCACCGCCCCAACCACCGGGTAAGGGTGGAACCACGCGCCACATCCGAGAACGAAAAGATCTGCGCGTCCAGCGCCGCCGCCAACTCCATGAAATCCTGCCGGGGGGAAGCCGCTTCGCTGCGCAACCGCTTGAGGACCGCCTCCACATCCGCGGTCACCACGACAAACTTGGGCACTTTGCTGTCCATACGTATCTTAAGATAGCTCAGGCCAATCCCATGGCTACGTCCTCGCACTATTCATCCCGACCGGTTGCGAATTTTCGCACCGTGATCGACAGGGGCCCCTTCAGCCCCGGCGCACCGGTGAGCGTAACCACGGCATTCGTCGCGCCGACAAGCTCCGGCTGCGTATCTTGCACCTGCAACCAATATTCCTGCCCTGGAATGCGCTCCTCCAGCTGCGCCGTAAAGCGCGGCACCGAACTCGTAACCCCGGTCACCCGAAAGAGCTCGTTACTGACATAACTGCGGATCCGAACCGTCTGGTTGGTCGGATGGCCGCTGGCAGGCAGACCTAAGCATACCATATTTGGCTCGACCGAGACCTCCGCCAAAGCCGTGCCGGTCAGCGCGAGCCGCAAGGGCTGGATCGACGCGCTGTTGTAGTTCAGATACAGCGGCCGGTTCTGTAGCCCCGTGCGCCCCTTGAGGTCAAACTGCGCGGTCATAGGCTCCGATTCCCCCGGCGGGATCTGCATGCGCGCCAGGCTGAGCGTCGTGCAGCTACAGGGGGAGTGGACGCGCGCAATTACAGCCGTTACGCCCCCCGCGTTTCGCAGCATAAATACATGCTGGACGAGCGCGGTATTCACCATGGTGCCGAAGTCGTAACTCGGATCCGCGCAAATCAGCAGGGCCGACTCTGCCGCACGGCCCCCCGCCGTGAGCAACAAACTCCCGCAAACCATGGTGATGAACGCACGCACATGCTTGGCTGGCATCCTGTCGATTCCTCTCGCTCCCATCCAAAAACAGCACTCTCAGCATAGCACCCTTTACAACCGCCCGACGATGTAAACCATCGCGAAATACAGGAGTCGCTTGGCAAGCCGTTCGCGTAGTTATGCTTCCGACTCAGCGCTTAATCGGAAGAGGCCGGGGGCCGCGACGGTTGGATGGCCGGGGTGACGGGTGGATCATACCACTGCACCTGGTCCTGCGCGTCGAGGAAGCCAGCGGCGACCGCGAGGTTGTACCCCCAGCGATCAGTCTCGGCGCCGTAAACCATCACATCCGGGATGCGGTCGTAGCGGTGGTTGTCGCTCAGCGTTTCGCCCCAGGGGCGACCGCACTGCACGATTGCGCAGCGCTGCGGGTTAAGCGGGTTGCGCCCGGTAAACCAGAGTCCGTGACCGGTGCGGGGCAAGGTGCGGCCGACTATGCCAAAGGTGGTGGGGGTGACCTGTACCCCGGCGCGCTCCAGGATCATTCGCACCAAGGGGCTGGTCTCTGGCTCGCCAAAGACAAAGAGATGGCAGGCGGCGGCCAGATTGGTCTCCAAGGCGACTTCCGTCTGGTGGCGCGGCGAGCTACGGGTGAAGCGGCACCACTCAGCGGCGCGGTTTTGCAGCAGGCGTGCGCACTCTTGCTGGTTGGTGGTGGTACCGCCGACGAAGAGGAACGGTTGCAGCAGGGCATCCTGCAGGCGGCTGCCGGTCTCGCCCGCGCGGCGGCCGGTGGGCCGGTTTTTGGCGCGCCCCGGCTGGAGGATCTCCTGCAGCCAGGTGCGGGTCTTGGGGTGCAGCAACGCATCCTCAATAATGTTGTGGCCCAGGTTCCGCAAGGCATAGAGCGTGACGTTGCGATTGTAGGGGCGAACCAGGTTCACGATGGCATAGCCTTCACGGAAGGTAACCAAATCATCCGCGCGCCCGTGCCAGGCCAGGACGGGCAGCGTGGTAAGGTTGGTGGCGTATGCCGCCGCGAATTGCATATCCACCAGCCGCCGTTGCCACGGGGGGAGGTCGGCCGGCGTGAGCTGGTGCCACGTATAGAAATCGCCACGCCCAGAGATCACCAGCAACCCGTTGAAGCGCTCGGGATGACGCGCCCCGATGCACCAGGCCCCCAGACCACCCATGGAATGGCCCGCCAGTACCACACGCTGCGGGTCCGTGTGGAAGCGCTCGCGCATCTCATCCATCACGCGCAGGACATCCAGCTCGCCGACCCCTTGAAAATCGGAGTTGCAACGGCCAAAGGGCGCCACCACACAGGCACCGACTTCATCCGCCAGACGCCCCAGCGCGGCCGGAATATAGGGGTTGTGGATGAGCTCGATGCCGGGGTTGTACCCGTGCAGGAAAACAATCAACGGCGGCGCACTGGTCGGCGTGTAACCCGGTGGCAGATAACGCAGGAAGGGTTGCACGGAATCATCGTTCAGACTCTGATACGCTTCCACGCGTATGCCCGGTGCCACCACGGGGGGGTGCTGGTTGGTCAGCGCCTGTTGCGTCGCGCGCAGCGCCGCCTGTTCGCTGGCCAAACGGTAGGCATAGTCGAGGTCAGCGGCGTGCTCGCGCGCCAACAGGGCGATCCGTGTCTGGTGCAGCCGCACCTTCGCGTCTTCCCAGGCGCGCCAGGCGTCGCTGGCCGTCGCGACGCCAGCACCTGCCAGCCAGGCGCCGAGCAACAGCCAGCGGCCGGGGCAGGTGCCACGCCGGCATTGGCCGTTATTTTGCGCAGCGTGGGTGGCTGCCAAAGTGCGCATGCTACGCACATGGCACTTTGGCATGGGGATCTGCATGGAACTTTGTGAACCCCGGTGAACCGATTACACGGCCACCGTCTTTTCCGACTCCCAGAGGCCGTGCGTGTTGCAATACGACGTGGCGCAAATCGTGCCGGCCGCCGTGATCTTGGCCCGCAGGATCACCTGGCTGTCGGTATGCACCGGGCCTTGATTCGGGCCGGTGGCGGACTGGCCATGCGCCGTGAATTCAAAACGGCCCAGCTCGTACGAGACCTTGCTGCCGGTCGGCAGGAAGTGCACAGCCACCCAGACGATGTGATGCTCCGTGGTGTTGGGATGGGCAATCTCCTTGCCCACGGTCACGGCGATCGGGAACCATTCCCCGGCCTTGACCGTGTCGGGGCACTCAATCACGGGGATATGCTTTTCGGTCTTCCAATCGGCTGATTTCACGCATTCTGCCAGCTTGCTCATGAACCGTCTCCCTTATGGTTGCCAAGATGCGGCCATACGCTGGCCTCTCTGCATCAAGGTGGCGTTATTCTAGCAGCCGCCTTGTCCGGCATGCAAGCTCAGGGGCGGCGGCCTCAAACTGCGGGAGTTGGAAGAATGGAAGACTGGAAGATTGGAAGATTGGCCAACCTCGCGCAGGCATGACCAATTCACACACATTGATTGCAC
>CAYSHQ010000069.1:0-8356 GCA_964430835.1 uncultured Lentisphaerales bacterium | reverse complement strand
GGACCCGACGGCGCATGCCGAGATGATCGCGATCACGCAGGCGGCCGCCGCCGTACGCGACTGGCGGCTGACCGATACCATCCTGTACGTGACCAAGGAGCCCTGCCCGATGTGTGCCGGCGCCATTGTGCTCGCGCGCATCCCCGTGGTCGTTTTCGGCGTGCCCGATCCCAAGCGCGGCGGGGCCGTGTCGGTCTTCAATATTCTCGCGCACCCCAACCTGAATCACCGCCCGCAAATCATCGCCGGCGTGTTGGAACACGAATGCCGGGACCTGCTGCAACAGTTCTTCCGCGAACGACGGCAGGAAGAATCCGCAGCGAAGGGGTAAGGCGACACGCCGATGGATACGCCGGCAGACACGCCGGCAGACAAGGGCGGGGCCGCCGGACCCACTGCAAGCGCGAGAAAAGTTACTCAGGTGCCAGTGTTCAGTGTTCAGGGTGGCAGCCCATGAGCGAAGTCAAATACCCGCCGCCGCCAAAGGCACGCACATGCATCGGCCGCAAGGCCTGGGAGGGCAAGGCACCCGCCGAGCCGGTCACGTCTACCTTCGCCCCCCCCCGATCCTCCGGCCTGATGCACGAGGCGTCCGACTAAGGGTAAAGGACTAGAGGCCTGCCTGAACCCTGAACCCTGGCAGCCTGCGCCCCCTAGGAACCAAAAACGCGCCCAGCCTCACCCAGCGCCATCGCCCCACCCGTCGGCGGATAACCGCCGGCCATAGAGATAGCCGGCCACACCACCGGCTAGGTGCGTTAGGTGCGCCACATTGCCGAGGCCGTAGATCAGGAACACGACCGTCAAAATCCCCAGCACGGCGGCAAAGCGATTAGCCCGCACCGGCCAGACCAGGAACAGCAGCACGCGCCGGCGCGGAAAGAGCGCCGCACACGCGCCGATCAGGGCGAACAGACCACCGGAGGCTCCAATGCAAATGGCATTCCCCTCCGCTGTCACCACGCGATGCGCCACGGCGATACGCCCAATGGCCGCCAAACCCGGCGGCAACCCGGCGGCGGCCGCCGCTAGTGCCATCACGGCCAAGTCCAGCAACACCCAGGCCAAGCCCCCCACCACGCCACCAAGCAAGAACAGTCGCAGGAAGCGCTTGGCGCCGATCTCCGCCTCCACGCCCGACCCCAACATCAGCAACCCCAGGGTGTTGCACACCAGGTGCCAAACGTTCAAATGCAGAAACAGATAGGTGATCAGTTGCCAGACAAAGCCGGCCGCGAACAACGACGGGCAAAGCCCAAAACAATGCAGCAGCAGATACTCAAATGAATAACCCGCCACACAGGCAACGTGTCGGCAGATCACCTGCATCAAATAAACAGCCACACAAAGCATGGCCACGCCACGCGCCGCCGAGGCCTGGGAGAACTGCTCACCCAGACACCTCGTTAACCCGGCCACCCGCCACCAGAGCATGCTCGTCATAGAACCATCTGCCGCCCCGTGCCGTCTGCTAGGCCGGGCTGAGCGCGGTCCAATCCATGTACAAAATTGCCAGCATGACACTGAAGATCAGAGCCGCCACGATGGCACAAATCCCTGCCACCAGGTAATTGGCCTTGGGCGCAACCGCCACGATCTCCGCCGGGTTGCGATGCCGCTCCGAAATCGCCACGCCGGTCTTGCTGCTGCCAGCCTGTAATTTGATCGCCATCTGCGCCGTCCTTTCCTTACCACAACCAACGCACAAAAGGTAGCGCATCTACTCCGCCGGATAAAGCCTAAATTCAATCGCATTCTCCCCTACCCAATCGGCGTCATTGTGTTATGATTCCCCGCGCATGAAGACGTGGACTGTAACCGACATCCGACAGGCCAAAGGAAAGCAGAAACTTGCCTGCCTGACGGCCTACGACTGCTCTACGGCCCGCATGATGGACGAGGCCGGCATCCCACTGATTCTGGTGGGAGATTCCCTAGGCATGACCGTGCTGGGGTACGAAAGCACGCTCCCTGTGACCATGCAGGAGATGCTCCACCATACGGCAGCTGTCACCCGAGGGGTGGAACACGCGCTGGTCATCGCCGACATGCCGTTCCTCTCGTACCAAATCTCCATCGAGACCGCCATCGCCAATGCCGGGCGCATGCTCAAGGAGGCGGGCGCCGATGCAGTCAAGATCGAGGGGGGCGCACTCCGCGCCGATCTGGTGCGCGCCCTGACGGCCAACGGCATTCCGGTCGTGGGGCATATCGGTCTGACCCCGCAGTCTATCCGGGAATTGGGCGGCTACAAGTTGCAGGGTCGCTCCGCACCCGCCGCCGAACAACTACGCACCGACGCACGCGTCCTGAATGAGGCCGGCATTTTCGCCCTGGTACTCGAGTGCATCCCCGCGCCGCTCGCCACCGAGATCACAGCCGCATCCGCCACCCCGACCATCGGCATCGGCGCCGGGCCCGGGTGCGATGGCCAGGTGCTGGTCTCCCACGACATGCTGGGGCTCAACGAACAGTTCCACCCCCGCTTCGTCAAAAGGTACGCCCAACTCGCGCCGCAGATGCGCGCCGCCTTTGCCGCCTATGCCCGCGAGGTGACCGATGGCACATTCCCGGGACCGGAGCACAGCTACGACACGTGACGTTTCTGATGTCACCCGTTCGCCAACCGACAACTCCGTGTGAGGCTCACCACGTTGCCCCCCCAGCAAAAAAATGGCACCGACTTTCCCGATGACGTAGCCATCGTAGGTATGGCCTGCCGCTTTGCCGGCGCGGCCGATGTCGCGGCCTTCTGGAGCAACCTGGTCACCGGCCGTTCCGCCATCAGCGATCACCCGAACCCGCTGGCATCCCGGATCCTGGACCCCGCCTCGCCGCTCTTTGACCGACTGCACACACAGCGCGGCGGCTATCTGCGCGACCTCAACACCTTCCAGCCCGAAGCCTTCGACCTCACACCCGACACCCTCGCCGGCGCGAATCCCGATCAGTTCCTGGCCCTGCTCCTCGCTGCGGCCGCACTACGCCAGGCCGGGATTGACCCCGCCGCACAGCTCACCGGCCGCACCGGCCTTGTTCTGGGATACGCTTCGCCCCTGAATGCCGCCACGGCCAACTGGCTGCAGCATGGCCTGGTCATGGACCAGACTATCACGTTGCTCCACCGCCTCTTCCCCGGGGCGGCCGAAACGCAGCTCAACGAGATCCGTCAATCCCTGAAAGAATCGATCCCCCCCATGCGGCGCGCCGGCCTGCGCACCGCCTTTGGCCATGCCTTGGCTGGCCAGTGCGCTGCCACGCTGCGCCTCCCAGGCATGGTCTGCGCCGTGGATGCCGGTGCGGCAACCTCCCTGCAGGCTCTGCGCCTCGCCATGGACGAATTACTGCTGGGGCGCTGCGACGTCATGCTGGCGGGTGCCGTACAGAACTGCTCCAGCCTGCAGACCCTCATGGGGCTGGCCTGCCTGCTCCCCGCTACGACTCGCGACACCCCCACCCCGCTCAGCCGCGAGGCCGACGGCACGCTCCCCGGCGAAGGAGGCGGCTTCCTCGTACTCAAGCGCCGTCGTGCCGCGGAGCGCGACGGCAACACCATCTTCGCCCTGCTCAAGGGGATCGCCCTGACCGCCGCCGACAGCCACGTGCAAGATGGCCGCCCCGATCCACAGCGCCTGATCAGCGCCATGCAGCAGGCCCACCAACAAGCCGGCATCACCCCCGCCACGATCGCCTTCTTGGAAACGCATGGCAGCGCCATCCCGCACGAGGACCAGCTCGAAATCCAGGCCATGCGACGTGTCTTCCCGGACTATGATCCCCAGACACCGCGTATCCTGCTAGGTGCCTGCAAAGCACAAATCGGCCACTGTTATGCCGCCGCCGGCCTCGCCGGCATTATTAAGGCCGCCCTGGCCCTCCACCACCGCCTCCTCCCGCCCCTGTCACCCGCACGCACCCGCCTGCAGGCGCGCCTGACCCAAGCCACCTCCCCGTTCCTCGCCACCACGTCACCACGCCCCTGGGTGCAGGGCGGCAGCCTGACCCCACGACGCGCCGCCGTAACCGCCTTCGACACGTCCAGCGCACTGGCTCATGCCGTCCTGGAAGAATATACCAGCCCGTCATGAACCCCCGCCAACACCTCCATTCCCTCTTCGAGAACGAGCTGTGCCTCATCGGCGCCGAGTCAGACGACGCCTTGGCCCTGGAGGTGGCAACCCTACGCAACACCCTCGAACATACGCCGGGGCTCGCGCTGCGCGACGTGGCGTTCACGCTGGCCCACCGCGCCCGCGGACTGCCCGCCGTGCTGGCCATCGTCGCCACTGACCTGCCGGACCTCTGTGCACGCCTCGCGCTTGCGCAAACCAAGCTGGTGGAACACGCCAGCCGCATCCGTGACAAAGCCGGCATGTTCTATTTCCGACAACGCCTGCGCCCAGCAGGCGACATCGTCTTCCTCTTCCCCGGCGAGACCTCGCTCTACCCGGACATGCTGCGCGACCTCTGCCTGAGTTTTGATCTCTGTCGCGAGGCGTTCGACGAGGCCGATGCCGTTTGCGCCCCGGACGGCTTCCTCCCCAGCGAGTGGCTGTTTGGCGCCGGTGCCATGCAGGGCCGGACCGAAGGCGGCGCCGAGGTGGGCATCCACATGGCCGGCGCGATCCAGTGTACCCATGCCGCCAGCAGCGCCTTGGCGCGCCTCTTCGATAAACTCGGCATCCGGGCCAACGCCGCTGTGGGGCATAGCGGCGGTGAATTCTTCGCGCTGGAATACGCCGGGGCCTTCGGTACCCTCGACCGCGCGGACCGCATCCGGTTCCTGCGCGAGGGGTACCAGCTCACGCAGCAACTCTCCAGCCGGGCGGACATCCCGCTGCACGCCCTGCTTTCCGTGGAAGATGCACCCGCCGGCTGGATTGCACAAGTGCCGGAACAGTGGCGCCTCCAGATGGCGCAGGTCATGCTCAATGGCCCCCGCCAGACCATCGCCGCCGTCCCGGCCGAGGCTTCCAGCACGATCGCCGCGCTCCTCCGCCGCAATGGTGCGCGCGTCGGTCGCCTCGGCATGCAGCGCTACTATCACATGCCCGCCTTCGCACCAGCGCTGGAGCCCCTGCGCGCCTACCTGCACCACTGGATCCGCCAACCCACCCGCATCCCGCTCTACTCCTGCCTGCGCGCCGGACCACACGCGCAACCCCCGGCCCACCTGCTGGAGGCCTGTGTCCGGCAATGGTGCGAACCCGTCCGCTTCGGCGACACCATCGAACAGCTCTATCAGGACGGCTTTCGTATCTTTGTTGAACTCGGCGCCCGGGGCAACCTCTCCACCCGGGTCACCGACGTGCTCGGCACACGCCCGCATGCCGCCGTGGCCACGGACCGCATCCACCGTCCCGGCCTCACCCAGCTCCATCAGGCGCTGGCTGTACTGGCGGCCCACGGCGTCGCGTTCGACGCCACCGTCCTGCACCGTCACCGCCCCTCGCAACTGCTGGACCTGCGCACCACCCCCCACCCTCGCCGCCACCGCAGTGCCGCCTTCCCCCCCATGGTGCTGGATGGTGCCCTCCCGGAAATTAGCGGCCTCGCCCCCACCACCCCGCTAACCACCAGCACCGAGACCGGCACACCAACCGCCACGCGCGCCAGCACCGTGCAACGCAATAATTTTGGCGCGGACTTCCCGCTGCTGACCGACGCGGAAATCCTCTCGGAAAAACCCGGCGAAAGCATCGAGATTGCCAAGACCTTTACGCTCGAGGAATACCCATTCCTGCGCGACTTCGCCCTGGCCGCCCATCGCGTCTCCCTGGGGAATCCGCGCCTCGGCGGCCTCCCCGTCCTCTCCGCCGTTACCTGCATCGAGATCATGTCCGAAGTCGCTCGCCGCCTCGCGCCCCACAAACGCGTGATCCAAGTGGATGACCTGCGCGGCAAGCGTGTCATCACCCTCGAGCGCGGCGAAGTCCGCCTGCTCATCCAAGCCACCCGCCTGCCGGATCGCGACCAGACCGCCATTCATGTGACCGTACGCACCCCGGCCCCGGGCAGTTCATTCGCCATCCCCATGGGCGAAGCCACCATCATCCTCGCCCCGGCACCGCCGGAACCGGAAAACGCCAAGCCGCCCCCCCTCAACCAACCACACCCCGTCAACTGGACGCGCTCCGACATCTACCCCGACCGGCTCTTCGAGGGGCGCATGCTGCAGTCCGTCAACCACGTCTTCCAACGCGGCGAGGATGGCTTGGACTACGAGATCGTCGTTCCCTCACGCGCCGATGCCGTACGTGCCACACGCATCCCGTTCTTCTCGATCTGGCCGCTGACCATGGACGGCATCACCGCCGGCACCAACCTCTGGAACAGCCCGGAGAAAGGCGGCGGAAGCCTGACCATCCCCTTCCGCGCCCAACGCATTCGCTTTCTCGCCTCCGTCCTGCCGGAAGGCGCGCGCTTGCGCGCATACCTGCGTATCACCGCCAAAACGCCCCGCTCCTATGTGGCCGACCTGCAAGTCTCGGACGGCCGCGGCCGCCTCGTCATGACCGCCACCGGCTGGGAAGAGCTGATCTGCCCCATCACCCCGCCTATCCACCGGCTCATGCTGCGCCCCTCCGATGCGTACCTCACCCAGGAGCTGCCGCTGGCCCTGCTCGGTGATGTGGCCATGACCGTGCGCGGCAGCATGGTCACCCATATCCCCCACAAACTCTTCGAGAGCCAGCAGGAACTCTGGTTCAAAGGGCTCGCCTTTGCCGTGCTAAACCACGCCGAACGCGATGAATTCCTCGCCATGCGCGGCGTCGCCACCCGCCGCATCGAATGGCTGCTCGGCCGAGCCTGCGTCAAAGAGGCCCTGCGCCGCCACCTGCGCGAGCGCCACCAGCAACACTGGGCCGCCACCGACATCCCCATCTGGAGCGATGACTCCGGCAAGCCGCACGCTCTGGGCGCCTGGCAAGATCGCACCCGCGAATCCGTGGATATCTCCATCGCCCACACCAGCGGCCTGGTGGCAGCGGCCATTGCCGTCAATGGCCGCATCGGCATTGACCTCGAACGGCTCGGGCGAGACATGACCGATGATTTCTCGCGTAGCGTCTTCACCCTGGACGAACAGGAGCTCGCCGCGCAATCCGGTGAAGGGCCCACCACGCTCCTACGCTTCTGGTGCGCCAAGGAGGCGCTGGCCAAAGCCCTCGGCACCGGCATCCGCTACAGCCCCAGCGACCTCCACGTGCGCACCATGGACGCCGGCACCGGACGCCTGGAGCTAGAGATCGCCGGACAATGGCTGGATGCCTTCCGCCCGCTGCAAGGGCGCGCCATGCCCGTACACACAGCCTTGCTGGAAGACCATATCCTGGCCACCTGCGTCATCCCCGCCGCCGTCCTGCCCCCCCCGTAAGAATAACCGCCCCCGCGCTCACCACCCAAGCGAGTACACCGCCCCCCGCCATGCCGTTCGAAATACTCCATCACGATGCCGACCTGGTCGCCGTCAACAAACCCGAAGGTGTCGCCGCCGTACCGGAGCATGCGCAGGATCCGGACTGCCTGCTGGAGCAGCTCATCGTCCAGCTCGGCCACCGCCTGCTCCCCGTGCACCGCCTCGACAAGGATGTCAGCGGCGTGATCCTGTACGCCTGTCATGCCAATAGCCACCGCTTCCTGAATGCGGTCTTCGCCGAACACCGCGCACACAAGACCTATCTGGCGCTGGTGCATGGCAACGTCGCACCGCAGAGCGGCACGATTGACCAGCCGATCCGGGAATTCGGCTCAGGCCGCATGGGGGTCTCGCCGACCGGCAAACCCAGCACTACGCAGTTTCGTGTGCGGCAACGGTTGGGCGATTTTACCTTGGTGGAAGCGCAACCGCTCACGGGGCGCCGCCACCAGATCCGCGTCCACCTCTACCACCTCGGTCATCCGATTGTCGGCGACCGGCGCTACGGCCAGCGTGCCATCCAGGAGCACTTTCCGCGCCTGATGCTACACGCGCTGTCCATCGAGCTGCCGCACCCCAACGGCCGCCCGTTCGCGATCCACGACTGCCCCTCCGCCTCCTTCACCGCCGAACTCGCTCGCCTGACCGGCCACGCCCAGCCCTGAGGCACCCCTCGCAACTGTTCCAGACGCTCCGCCAGCGGCTTGCGCTGCCTGCTTTTTGATCTTCACCGGATTCAGGTGCACATACCGGCTTACCTTCAGCAAATACTCATCCCCGTGAACGTTGCAGCGGGAAAATCATAGACCATGTCCCTGGGCGTGACGGTTCCCTGCCCGTTACGGATCGCCACCGTGTGGCGGACGCCCTTGTAGACCACCGTGGCTTCCGCAGAATCCCATCCGGACGGCAGACGGGGTTCAACTTCAAGCTTGT
>CAYSHQ010000068.1:0-8366 GCA_964430835.1 uncultured Lentisphaerales bacterium | reverse complement strand
GCGAGGTTGGCCAATCTTCCAATCTTCCATTCTTCCAACTCCCGCAGTTTGAGGTTGCAGACGGCTTCTGGACACATGGCGCCCTTTCTGTCATGCTGCCGGCCAGAGCTGGTGACGCTACCAGGCGGCTGGGCAGCACGCTTAGGGAGGCAAGGCATGGTTCAGGAAATTCTACGCAACCTTTCACATGTTATCCGGGGGAAGCCCGGCGCCGTCGAACAAGTTCTGGTGGGGCTGTTGAGCGGCGGGCATGTGCTGATTGAAGATGTCCCGGGGGTCGGCAAGACCACCCTAGCCAAGGCGCTGGCGCTCTCCATCTCCGCCACGTTTCACCGCATTCAGTTCACCCCGGATCTGTTGCCGACCGATATCCTGGGCGGGTCGGTGTACGCTCCGGCCACCGGGACCTTCACGTTCCGCCCCGGGCCGATCTTCTGTAATGTGCTGCTGGCCGATGAGATCAATCGGGCTTCGCCCCGCACGCAGTCGGCCCTGCTGGAGGCTATGAACGAGGGGCAGGTCTCCATGGAAGGTAAGACCTTTCCGCTGCCGGATCCCTTTATCGTGATTGCGACGCAGAACCCGGTGGAGTATCACGGTACGTATCCGTTGCCGGAGGCGCAGTTGGACCGGTTTGCCCTGCAGGTGGGCATGGGCTACCCGGCGGCGGCGGATGAGATGGCGCTCGTGACCGATCAGCGCGATCACCACCCGCTGCATGATTTGCGGCCGGTGGCGGATGAGGCGGCGGTGCGTAGTGCGCAGGCGGCTGTGCGGGCTGTGAAGGTGGAGGCCTCGCTGGCCGCCTACGTTGTGGCGCTGGTACGCGCGACGCGTGCCGACGCACGCGTCCGGCTGGGCGCGAGCCCGCGGGCCTCGCTGATGTTGTATCGCACCAGCCAGGCGCTGGCCTATCTGCGCGGCCGCGATTTTGTGCTGCCGGATGACATTCGCAGCCAGGCGCCGATGGTGTTGGGGCATCGCTTGAGCGTGGACTTGAAGGCGCGTCACGCGGGCGTCGCGGGCGCCGATATTGTACGCGATGCGCTGGCATCCTGCCGCGTACCGGTGTGAGGGTGACGGATGCGTGACCAGGGCGTATATGGTTTTGGCTGGCGCGGGGCACGTCCCGTGCGGCGTCTACGCCTGGCGTGGTGGCTGGTGTGGTGGGCGGCGACGCATATCTCCCTGCCGGGTGCCGTGCTTTTGGCCGCGGCCGGCTCCCAAGTCCCCTATGTGATGATGCTGGGGCTGAACAGCGCCGCGCGTTTTGCCGTCTTTGCGGTCTTGAGTGCGCTGCTGGTGGCGTGGCTGTTTGGCCTGGTCTGGCGGCCGCAGCTGGTGTTGCGCCGCCAGGTGCTGGGGCGCGGCGTGACCGATGGCAGCGTGACCGTGCGCTACGAACTGGTGAACCAAGGGCGGTGGACCGCCTGGGATGTGGTGCTCGATTCGTATTTCCTGCATCCGGACTTACGCTGGCAGCAGGGGTGTCCGCCGGCGGTCGCCGCCCTGGCGCCGGGCGAGCGGGTGGTCATACAGGCCACGGTGCGCACGCGGCGGCGCGGCCGCTATACCCTGCCAGCGGTGCGTGCGGCCTCGGCGTATCCGTTGGGGCTCTGCCTGACGGGCCGGGCGGGAGAGGGCGACCGGCAACTCCTGGTGCAGCCGACTTTCCCGATTTTGCAGCAGCTCGATATCCGCTTCGGTTCGCGCGTGCAGGCTGGCGGTGCGCGCGAGGTCTCGCAATTGGGCGCCTCGATGGAGTTCATCGGCTGCCGCGAATATCGCAACGGCGACAGTCCGCGCCATCTGCATGTGCGTTCGTGGGCGCGCGTGGGCGCGCCGGTGGTGAAGGAGTTTCGCGATGAATATCTCTGCCGCACCGCCTTGATTCTGGATACGCGCTTGCAGCGGGCGCTCTGGCGCTGGTCCAACCGGCCGACGGATCAGCAATTCGAGGCGGCCGTCGCGCTGACGGCGGCGGTGGCCGCGCACGTGGTGCGGGGGGAGGCCGTGGTGGAGCTATTTGCCGCGGGTCCGGAGATCTATCGCTTTCCGGCGGGGCGCGGTCTCGGGCAGTTGCCTGATCTGCTGGATTGGTTGGCGGCGATTGAAATCGTGAAAGGCGGCGAACCGCTGGATGCCCTGACGCCGGTGGTGATGCGGGAGGTGGCGGAGATCAGTGGCGCCGTGGTAGTGCTGCTGAACTGGGATGCACGGCGCGCCGCGTTGCTGGATGAACTGGCGGCGCATGGCGTGGTGGTGCGGGCCTTTTGGGTGGTGCCGGCCGGCACCACCACGGTTTCCCCGGATCCGCGCGTTACGCTGGTGGATGCCGAGCAGATGCTCGCCGGGCAGGTGGTCCGGTTATAAAGGGTGGCAGGTAGGGCGGGGCCGCCGGACCCGCCGGATGCCATAATGAGAATGGCTGGGGAGCGTCGTGGCATGGTAGACGGCTACAAATCGTATCGCTGGCTGGCGTTGCAGGCCTGGCTCCTGTTGGGCGCGGCCGCCGTGTTTGCCGTGAGCGTGCAGAGCCTGGCCCTGCCAATCGTGACGGGCCTGGGGGTGGCGGTGTCGTTTGCCAAGCGGCGACCGTTAGCGCCAACGGCGCGCGCCTGGATCTGGACGCTGGTGGGGTGCGGCGCGGTGTGCCTGCTGGTGGCGTCGCCGGCGCCGTCCGAGAGCGTGCGGTTTTCGTTGATGGCCTCGCATCGTCTCTGCCCGCTGCTGGTGGGTGTGGGACTGGCCATGACGTTTTTTGAGCAACGTCCCGCCAGTCTGGGGGCGCAGGCCACCTGCGTGTTTATTGCGGTGGTGCTGGCCTGTGGAAATGAGGCGGACCGGGTTGATTTTGCTGCGATGCGCCGGATGCAGGCCGGTTTGATGCTGGCTATGTTGCTGCCGCTGGGGGCGCTCGTGCAGCGTGCGGCGGTGGGCATAACGGCCAAGAGCGCAGGTCACACGCACCGGCGCGCGGGGCGTCTGCCGGGGTTGGTGGTGGCGCTCCTCCTGGCGGGTGGGGTGTGCACGGGTGTGCAACTCTCTTTGTTCAGCTGGTCCGAGACGATCAGCGACTTTTTGAACGAGTGGGCCAGAAACAGGTCCTTGCAACAGGTAGGGCGTCAGTCGCCCCGGGCGGATCTGCGCCGCACGTCGTCGGCCAAAAAGGGGGGCGATGTCGTGATCCTGCGCGTGTGGGCCGACCGCGCGCCGGGATATTTGCGCCTGATTGCCTATCCCGT
Organism: uncultured Lentisphaerales bacterium; assembly: GCA_964430835.1. Classification (GTDB taxonomy): domain Bacteria; phylum Verrucomicrobiota; class Kiritimatiellia; order RFP12; family CAIWXQ01; genus CAIWXQ01. The sequence continues at coordinate 5,121 of CAYSHQ010000068.1, read as the reverse complement.
TTACGAGCATGGCGTCTGGCAGGCGGTGCGCGCGACCCGTTCTCTGGCGGAAGGGGAGGCGCCGGCGGAGGTCGCCCCGCTGCAGCGCTTTACGCGCCCCGCAGACCTATCGACGACCAACACAGGAGCGTGGGTGACGTGGCGCGTGCAGCCGACACGCTCGCTGGCTAGTGACTATTTGCCGCTGCCCGGTGGTGCGGAGCAGATCGATATTGTGGCCGAGAAGTTGCGAGGTGATCGCGATGGTTCGGTGCGTGCGGAAGGTTGGTTGCGCGCCAGCGGGTATGCCGTGCAGCTGCCGGCACACGGGGCTCCGGCGGCCTATCCCCGTGCGATGGGCGATGCGGGGGAAGAGGCGTTCGCGAATGCGGATCCCTATTTAGCGGTGCCGGCGGGCGTGGTGACGGGTTTGCTGCAACGGCTGGCGGAGTGGCAGGTGCCGCCGGTCGGGGCGCCGGCGGCTGCGATCGTCGAAGCCGTGTGCGTGGGGTTGCAGACCCATCTGACGTATCGGCTCGGGGTGTCACTGGATCCGCACCGGGATCCGGTGCTGCAGTTTCTGGAAAGAGGCGAGGGGCATTGTGAGCTCTTTGCGGCGGCGGCCACGCTTCTGCTGCGAGAGCGCGGCGTGCGGGCGCGCTATGTGTCGGGCTTCGTGTGCGAAGAGCAGCACGCCTCAAGGCGCTACTGGGTGGCGCGTGGTTCGTCCGGCCATGCCTGGGCTGAGGCGTACCTGCCCGAAAGCGGTGGCTGGGTGCTGGTGGAGGCCACGCCGGCGAACGGGCGACCGGAAAGTAGTGATCAGTTTACGGCCTGGGAACGCCGTCTGGATCCGCTGCTGGCCGCGTTACGGCAGGCCTGGGGGGCGCTACGCAGCGGTGCGGCCTTGCAGGGGTTACGACTGGGGTTGGCCTATGGCTTGATCTGGCTGGGAGAGCATCTGGCGGCCGTGGGGACGCTCATCGTGGGTGTCGGGGGCGTTTGGCTGGCATGGCAGGTGCGGCGCGCACGTCACGCGACCTCGGCCCAACGTCGGCGGCTCGACGTCCTGCGCCGCCGCATGGATCGGCGCCTAGCGTCCGCCGGCTACGCGCGTCCGCCGCAGGTTACCTTGCGGGAAGGGGTAGCCGCCGCCATCGACTTGCCCCCCGCGCAACGCCAAGCCCTGCTGGCGCAGGTCAGTGACTGGGAACGCGAACGGTACGGGGCTTAGGGTTGGGCGGGATACCAAGGCGGCAGCAAGGCGGAGGGGTCGCTGAGGCCGGTAGTCTGGCGGATCGTCGCACTTTTCGGTTCGGTGGTGCTGCCATCGGCCCAGGCCAGCAGTGGTTCGCCGGGGATCAGCGCCAGGCGCGGTTGCGCGGGCGGGCCGGCATCCACGACGATCATGCGGGTGCGGTTGGCATTCGGCCGCAGCACGACAAAGCAGGCCGGCGGCGTGGCAGTCTGCCAACGAAGGAGCGGGGGGTGATCGAACGTGGCATAGCCCGCCCAAACCAGCGGAGTACGGGCCAGCACGTCGGCGGCGGCGCGCCGGACTTGCAGGCGTGCCAGCAGGCCGCCGGGGCCGAAGATCCGTGGCAACGCCAGCGCGCCCCCCTGGGCGATGCGCTTGACGTCGCCACTGTTCAGGCAGATCCAGTTGGCTTCTGGAATGTCGGCGGAACGCAGCTCGGCGAAGATCACCTGCCACTCCGGCCAGGGCGAAACGCGGCTCAGATGCTCCGCCAGAAGGGATAAGAACTGGATCTGGAACGCCATGTTGGGCAGGTCGTTGGTGCCGGGGGCGCGGCTGTTATTCCAGATGGGCGCCGCGCCGATCTGGCGGAATTTCTCCTCCAGGAAGCGTTCGCCCTCGGCCGTCGTGTGGATGTTCACGGCGCGGGTCAGCATGTCATTGACAACCTCAGTGTGGAACCAGGGGCGCGAAGGTTGGTCGGAGAGCCCCTGATTATAGGGCGGCGCGTCGGTGACGCGGGCACGTTGGAAGAGCGGGGCCGTGTCGCCGCTCAAGGGTTGGTAGCAATCGGCCCAGGTCCCCCGGAAGTTGGCCTCCGGCTTCTCGCGCTCCATCAGGAAGAGCAGATTGTTGTTGTCCTTGCGACAGATCCAGCGGAGGTTGTTCAGCGCTTTGTTCTTCCTTAATTCCAGAATGCTCTGGCGCGCCTGCGCCCAGGCGCTGTTGGTGGCGAGCAGGGCGGTCTGCGCCTGCAGCTCCGCGGCGAGGTGCAGGGTGGTGCGGTACTCCTTGCGGCTGGCCAGAGTCTCCGCGAGCTGAATGCTGAGCGTGTCGTTGGTAAACCGGTCGGTATAGCGCACCAGCACGTCGAGATAGCTGTTCAGGCTGGTGGCGGTGGCGGCGCTCTGCAGGGCGGAGGCACGGATGGACTGATTGGAGCGGCAGGCGGTGGCGCTGGCGAGATAGGGGGTCACCTTGGCCAACTGCTGCTGGTCGGCACCGAGGAGGCCGGCGGCGGCCTCGACCTGTGTCACGTAGTGCGCCACTTGCTGGGTCGCGGCGGGGAAGGGGAGGAGGGTGAAAATATTGGGGTCTGGTGGCACCAGGGTGGGGAGGGTGGCGAGCGCTTGTGTTAGTCGGGCGTTCTGATCAGCGCGCCAGGGGGTTTCCACGGCTTCGATGGCGGCGAGATCCTGGATCGTGCGTGCGGCCTGCTTAGCGCGTGCCAGCAGGGGGAGGAATTCGCTGGCAGGGAGGGTAAACTGGCGGGCTTGGTCTTGCTGGAGCGCGGCGAGGGCGGTCCCGAAAGTGGCGGTGCGGTCTTGCAGGCGTGCGGCCAGTTCATCGCGACGTGCGGTGAGTGCGACCAGGGGCGGATAGGTAGTGGCTGAGACGCCCAAGAAGCGGCCGAGGCCGTGCGACAGGCTGGCGGACTCCTGATCAAAAGCGGCGAGATTCTCGCTTTTCAGGCATTGCGTCAGGCGCTCACAGGTGGCGGCGCGGTACTGTCGGCGTGCCACCGCCCAGCCGACGTAACCGAGCAGCCACAGCGCGGCGGCCACACCGGCCACTTTGCCGGAGAGGATCAGGCGCAGGCGGCGGCGGCGGCGGGCGTGGTGGCGCTGGATCAGGCGGTCGGCCTGGGCCATCAGTTCCGCAGGCGCGGTGCGGCCGGTGTGCAGGAGCTGCGGGTAGAGGCGTTCCACGTCTGCGATGGCCGCGGGTGACGCGACCGCTGCCGTCAGGGCGGCGAGGTCACGGCTAAACGCGGCGTCGGCGGCGTGCTGGGCGGCTATGTCTGCGAACCAGGCTATGGCTTGGGCCATGTACTGGCGGGCATCTTCGTCGGGTTGGTAGAACCCCTCTGCGCAGACGGCGGTTAGCGCGGTGTGGGCGGCGGCGGCGGTTTCAAAATCCTGCGCGGTACAGGCGGTGACAAACTGGCCGGTGAGGGTTAGGCCGCGCCGCTCGGCGTCGGCCCGGCGCAGGCGGTCGAAGGCAGTCTGTACGTGGGCGCGGAGTTCGGCCGCTGGTGGGTGCAGCCAGGGGCCCGCCAGCTCCCTGGCTGGCGCAGTCAGCGCGCCGACATCATCCTCTGCGATGGCGGTGGTGGCGGCGGCCAGGAGTTCGCGCTGGCGGGTCTGTTCGAAGGCTTCCACATCGGCGCGCCAGAGGGGGTTGTCCGGATCGAGTTGCAGCAGGGTGCGTAGGACGCAGAGCGCTTCATAGGGGAGGTTGCGGCGGACCGTGGCGCGCAGGGCGCGCAAGGCCGGTTCGAGTTTCCGGGCCCCGCTGAGGGATGCCTGCACTTCCGCCACAGCGGCGCTATCCACGGGCTCGGCCACAGCCCAGCGGCTGCGTGCGCAGAGCTGCCCCCACTGGCTCAGGTCGGCAAAGGGGAGCGTGGCGCATAACTCCAGCAGCGGGGGAGGTTGCTCGGCCTGATCGAGCGCGGCGCCCGGCTGATGGTTGCGAACAAATTGCTGACAAAGCGCCAGGCGCGCATTGGCGCGGCGGCAGAGTTCGGCGTACTGGCGGGCGTTCACCTCCCCCAGGATGCGCGCCGAGCCGCTACGGTTGACCAGCGATACAATCTCCGCCACCAGCTTGCGGATCCCGTCGATGGTGGCCAGGCTAGGGGGGAGGCGTTCGGGGGCATGCTTGTCGCGTGGGGTGCCGGGGCGCGGCAGCGTGGCGCCAGGTGCGGTACCGGTGCCGGTCCAGGCGGCATGGCAGGCTGGGCAGGCGGTGTCCGTCGTGATTTCGCCGCCCGGGTCGATCGCGGCGCCTTCGGGCGTAAAGCGGGTGGGGCGGAAGCGGTAGGCATGACCGGGCCCCAGCACCAGGTCGTGCGGCAGGGCGGTGTGTTGCGCGATGAAGAGCGCTTCGTCCGCCGTGCAGGTGGCACGGCAGACCGGGCAGGTGACGGCTTCGCCGCTTGGCAGGCTGGCGTAAAAACTATCCAGATCCTCAATAAACGCAAACGCAGGTTCGCCCGACGCGGTCAGCGCGGGTGCCGTGGCATTCGCCGCCTCGGAGCCAGCGGGTGCCGCGCTTTTGTGCAGAATAATTTTCTTAGCCATGACGGAAGAGGAAATGCGCAGGGTTCAGGGTTCAGGGTTCAGGGTTCAGGGTTCAGGGTTCAGGGTTCAGGGTTCAGGGTTCAGGGTTCAGGGAAAGTGTCAGCGGTTCACGCCCAACGGTCAACCGGAAAAGTCAAATTGCATGGAAGATCCGGAAGACATGGAAGTTGGGTGTTGGACGTTCGATGTTGGACGTTATTCCTGAACCCTGACACCTGACACCTCCCCCCGAACCCTGCCCCCTGCCCCTGAACCCTCCCGCTACTTCTTCCCGCCACACCCCTTGCACCCTTCCGGTCGCTGGAACCACGCGGCCAGGTCGCGATGGGTGGGGGCTTCGAGCCAGACGAGGAAGTCGTCATATTGCTCTTTGGAGAGGATGCTGCTGGCAAGGACAAAGGCATCCCGATGAGCCCGCCGGAGCAAGCGATCGCGCCAGAGAGGGTCCGGATGCTGCCCGGCCGCCTGCACACTCCGCGCGCAATCAGACAAGACCTGGGCCAGTTCCTGACCTTGTTGCTCATCCAAACGCAGATCCACTCGCAGTCGAGCCCAGGCCTGGGTAAAGCCACCCGTTTC
>CAYSHQ010000067.1:0-8469 GCA_964430835.1 uncultured Lentisphaerales bacterium | reverse complement strand
ATCGCCTCGCCATGAATCAAACCATACCACAATCCTGACGCACTGCCAACTGCCATTTTGTCCAATGTAGAGATACGACCCCTCTCGCCTCTTCGCACATGATGTCGCAATCGCCTAGAGATACGACCCCTCTCGCCTCTCTCGCCCTTTAATGAAAAATCCCCCACAAACCCGGAAGCGCCGTTTTGCCGGGCGACCGGATTGTCTACGGAAGTGCAATGCGCCCCGCACGGGTGCCAAAGAGCCCAGGAACTTCAAGGGGTCAGATGCGCATACTTGACCAGCATCAGACAGGCCAAACCCTTGACCCAGCCTGACCCTTGCAGCCTCTGACCCCTTGCAGCCTCCATTCGCGGCCATTCGCGGCTTCCTACCACCCTAGGTTCAGTTGGGTGCGGTCGTTTCCTGAATCGCGGGAGCGAATTGCCAGCGTGCGGCCGTGGTTACCCAGCGGCCGCGCACCTGTGTCAGGTCGAACGTCCCCTTGCACACACCGAGATCTCCGCCAGGGGCCGTTCCCAGGCTCATCCACGTTGCCGTGATCTGCGCGATTTCGGGGCGCAAGAACCGCGTCCGCCGCTTGGTGGCGACCACGCTGCGCGGCCGTCCGAAGTGCTCCGTGAGTTCCTCCAGCGTGCGCCCCCGGCCCAGTGCATCCAGCAACTCCGGCCCCGGCAAGCGCGTGACGAACACCCAGCAATCTTCCGTCCGGAAGGTCGCGCGGTCGGGGCACAGCCAGATCTCCCGGTCTGGACGAATCCAGAGCGTGGTGCAGGTCTCGCCGAGCACGGGGCGCAGGGTCGCCAGCTCCAGCGTATTGGTCGCCAACCGGTAAAAACCACCCGGCCGGGCAGACAGGTCAGCCACCGCCAGCCGGACCTCCGGCAACGCCACGGCCGCGTTCGTAACGCGCAACTCGCCGGCGTCCGGATATCTCCGCAGGATGGCTTGCGCCGTAGCCCCCCGTGGCCAGCTGATCATGAGATACAGGCAGCCAATCGCCAGGAAGAATACAAACCGCATTATGGGGACAGACCGTTTCCGTTTCACGATCAAGCGCTTCCTTGATGATTGCCTACCTTCACCGCGAACAGATGCCGCCCAGCCGCCGCATCCCGAAGCCGTCGGCGTAGCCAGAACCCCGTCCGCGCAACACGTCTGCCGACGCGACGCATCAGCGACGCGCTGGCAGTTCAGCCACGACGGTTCCCTGGAAGGTTCCCGGGAGGCGACAGACTTTGGCATCCCAGTCACGCCAGGGAGCGCCATTGACCGTCACGCTGCCGGGCGCGCCGGCAAACGGCCAATGCAGGACGATCCCTTTGGGCGCGTTGATCGGCCCGGGGATCTCCACGCGCAATGTTCCGTCCCGCGCCACCGCGACCAGTTGCAGCGCACCGAAATGCGTGGGCAGATTGCGCAGGCGCACACCGCGCCCCTCCCGCACCCAAGCCTCCGGCACGCCCGCCAGCAGCACCAGCTGGCCGTCGTATTCATACACCAGCATGTTGCGCAAGGCCGTCACAAGATCCGCGCCGATCCAGGTATGGGGCATATCCCCGACATACGTGCCAATGCGGGGGTTGCTGACCACGACCTCCGCCAGGTGGTTCCAGGCGGGCGGATGCCGCCCAGCCATTAACTGCTGCAACAGCAGGTGTGCGCGATCCTTCGCGCCCAGTTGAATGAAGGCATTGAGGTTGCGCGCCTCGTATGGCGTGTAGACCCCGATCCAGCCCGGCCGACTGCGCGCGACGATCCCCTCATAATAGAGCTCGTAGGTGGCCTCCAGCACCAGGGTGGGCAGCAGATCGACTTCATCGCAGGGATAAAACGCCACGCTGGAGGAGTTCGGGTCAATATCGCCACGTTCGGCGCAACCAGGAATGAAGTTGATCCCCTTGTCGCTGATGGTCCGCTCCATGGAGACCTGCACCGAGGCGCGCAACTCGGCATACTGGGTGGCCGCCCAGTCGGCGACATCCTGCCGACCCAGCTCCAGGGACGCCGCACGGCCATCCTTCCACCCTTTCAACGCAAAGAGGTCGTCCCAGTAACTATGCACCGGCGTGGCATAGCCCTCATGGCTGATGGACGGTGGCAGCAGGCCGTGATAGCGCTTCCGGGCGGCGTCATCCGCCGCATAACCGTCCTGCATGGTACGCAGGCGCAGTTGCTCCATCTGCTTCATCACGCGCAGCATGGTCGCATAATGCCGTTCGAGGAAGGCGCGGTCACGGGTAAAGCGGAAGTATTCCATCACGGCAAAGATATACTGCCCCTGCGCGTCGTACTCGGTGTTGCTGCCGATCCCCTTGTAGGGGGTGCCGTCGTTGTTCAAGATGGGCGGCACATAGCCATCAGGCTTGATATACACGGCGTACCAGTCAATGAACGCACGCACCGCCTCGGGCTGCCCCATGCGCAGCAGGGCTGCGCCGATCAGCGCGCCGTCGCGCATCCAGGCGCGTTTATAGTTCCGCGCCCCGGGATTCAACGCTGGCCCGTCGCTATTTATCAGAACCCACCCCGTCTGCGCATAGAGGAAATTCACCACATCCCGATCCGGCAGATCCACCGATACGCGCCCCAGCCGCTCCCCCCATTCCCGGCGGCTCTCTTCCCGCAACCCTTCATACGCCGTGACAGGATCGAGCGGTGCGGCATGATCGCGTCGCAAAAAGCGGTTGAGCCCGGCCATGGTGTCGTGCAGCGGCATGGCCAGCAGGATCTTCCGCTGCCCACTGGGCGGAATATCCAGGCGATAGGAGACCGCCCCGGAGAGATACTCCCCCTCATTGGTCACAACCGTGGACGGCGGCAGCACGCCTAGCCGGATGTATTCCGCCACGTCCCCCTCGTCAAACGGACAGACGCCAAAGGCATCCGGCATCGCGACCGTATCATATTGATCGCGTCCATTAACGCGGATCGAGAGCCCCCAGGCATTCGTCAGGCACGCCATCTCACGGATCGGTGCCAGGCCACCATGCTGCCACGGGGGGTTCACCTGGAGCGGACGAATGGCCAGCAGGAAATCACCTCTGATCGGTCGCGCGGAGGTATTGGTGATCGTGTAGCAAGCCAGGTTCACCGAATCCGTGACACTCCCCTGCACCAGACTTTCCACGCGCAGGGCGAATTCCGGCAACTGCCAGGTGACCGAGGGCAGCGGCAGAAAGGCGTCCTCCAGTTCTTGCGTGATGTTCGTGGCATTCGCGATGGTCAGCACACGCCCATTAACCCGGAAGCAGGGCATCACTGAACTGCTTTGGGCCATCGGCTCGATGGTGCCGAACTCATCCATCAGGCTCTCCTGCGTATCGCCAGGTAGGCCGATCACGGTCCAGAAGGCTTGGCGGCGGTTCAGGATGTCGGGATAGAGTCCGGAGAGCGCGCGGGCCGCAGCCCGGTGATACCATAGCAGGGGGATTGCTTCCTCCGCCGGACGCAGCAGCGTGAGTTGCAGCACGGCCAAGTGCACCTTGGGCATGGGCGCGGCCATCGTGACGCGCACATAGCGTGCATTCATGCAGGCATCCGGCAGCGACTCGAACCCCCCCGCGTCATCCCGCACCGCGCCCACCTCGTTCCAGACCTTCTGGTCTGCCGAGATCGCCAGATAGGCTTTGACCGGTGTAACGGGGCCCCACCCGATCCGTACGCCGTTCAGCGGGCGGTTGCGCCGCAAATCCATGATGATGCTCTGCGCCTGCGCGCCGCCGTCCAGCCAGGCCTTCCCCCACTCGCCACTGCGATACCAGACATCCGACAGCGCGGCATTCCCGGCCAGCGGCGCACCCGCCGTCCCTTCCCGCAGATCAAGTTCCCACAGGGAATACCCCCAGGCCGTGGCACGGCGCGTACAAAAGAGGCGCACATAGCGCGCGGCCACGGGCGCAAAGAAGATCTCTTCCGTGTTGCCCCCCCCGTGCGCCGTGTAGACGGTATGCCACGCTCCGGTCTGCATGGCCACCTGAATCTGGTACCCGCTGGCCGAGGCCTCCTCCCAGTGCAGGGTGGCGCCACCGATCTCCGCACAACTACCCAGATCGATCTGCAGCCATTGCGTATCATCGGCCACGCTGCTCCAGCGCGTCTCCATCTTGCCATCCGTGGCAAACCGCGCGTCATACTCATCACCCGCCACCGTAGAGGCCGTTACCCGCCAAGCCGCCTTAGGGGGGAGCGGCGCAAGGGCCAGCGTGCCGGTCGGCTCCGACGCCACGGCGCACAGCACACCGCACAGCAACCAAGCCTGCCAGCCTGCGCGCAGGAACCGCTTGATGGGATGTAGGCACGTCTGCATAAGATGGTCCGATGGTAAACGATCCTTGTAGCACCTGCCACAAAAAACACCTGCCCTATACACGCACGACCAGACCATCATAAGCAACATGGATGCCAGCAGGGAGTTCCTGCTCCAATCGGGCATGGTCCAGATCATGGCAGAGGTGCGTCAGGTAGGATTCTGGCGCGCCGATCCCCTGCAGCAGCGCAACGCTCTCCGCCACACATAGATGCGTCGGATGGGGCCGGTAGCGCAGGGTATCGAGCACCATGAGCGACACCCCGCTCAGGGCCTGCATGGTGGCCTCGGGCATACGGTGGCAATCCGGAAAATAACCGATCCGCCGTCCCTGCCATGCCAGCGCGAAACCCACGGTATGCTCGGTCCCATGCTCCACCGGGAGGGCGGTGATCTCCACCTCTCCAACGCGAAAAGGAGCCTGCACCGGCACAGTACGGAAATCGACCTGCGGCCGGTAGAGTCCCGGCTGCACGGGGCGTCCGATATAGGAAAAGACCCGGCGCACCTCCGCGATGGTTTCGGCCACGGCATATACCGGGATCACCGCGGACTGCAGGGTGTTGAACCGCCGGATGTCGTCCAGCCCCAGGATGTGGTCCGCATGGGCGTGGGTAAAGAGCACGGCATCCACCTGCCGCAAACCGAAGGTCAGGGCCTGTTCCCGAAAATCCGGCGAAGTGTCGATCACGAGGCGGGTATCGCCGGCCGCCACATAGACACTCGAGCGCCGCCGGCGGTTATGCGCATCCGCAGAGAGGCAGACCGCGCAGGCACAGCCGATCATCGGCACCCCCAGCGAGGTACCCGTGCCCAGAAACGTTATTTCCAGCTGCGTGGTCATTCGCGCTCCCGCTCGTGCCGCCCAGCCTGGCGGCTACGAGTGGCACTGTAGCCGCCCTACCGGAAGGGTGTCAAGCGGGCTGGCATGGCTTGCCAGATAGAGGCGACTGTGTCAGAATATAAAGCAGCATGGAGCTGGGTAGGTGCTGCGCTCATTTTCCCTCCCCCCCCTGCACAAGGAACGCCCATGAACAACGATCATTCATCTGGCAGCCCCCCGCAACACCCCGATGAGATCCTGCCTGCCGAAGGAGCGGCGGGACCCAAGACCATCCTGCTGGCACGCGATTACTACCCCGAAAACATCCCGATCATCCCCATTAATGGACATCCGCTTTTTCCGCGAATCACCGTGCCGGTATTGATTGACAACCCGGACCTGATCACCTTCCTGACGGAGCGGATCCGGGAGCAAGCCCGGCATGTCGGCATCCTGCTGCGCCGGGAAGCTTCCCCTGCGACCGACCCCGCCAAGCCGCTGGCCGCCGCAGACCTCTACACCGTCGGGGTGCTCGCCGAGATTGTCCAACTGGCGCAACCCGCACCAAACATGCTGCACGTGCTGATCGCCTCGCACGAACGCTTCCGCGTGCAAGCCTACCTGCAGGAACAACCGGTACTCGTGGCACGCGTGGACTACCTGCATGAGTCCGACCCAGACCCCAAGGACCAGGCGGTGCTCAAGGCCTATTCCGTATCCGTGGTGCAAGCCATCAAGACCCTGATCCACCTTAACCCCCTGCACAAGGAGGAACTGAGCCTGCTGATGCAGCACAACAACCTCTCCGAGCCGGGCCGCCTGGCCGATATCGCCACCGCCCTCACCACCGCCTCTGCAGCCGAGCAGCAGGAGATCCTCGAAACCATCCACATTCAGGAGCGCCTGGCCAAAGTGCTGATCCTGCTGCGTCGCGAGATTGACGTCTCGCGCATCCAGCAGAAGATCGGCAAGCAGATTGACGAGAAGGTCACCAAGAACCAGCGGGAGTTCTTCCTGCGCGAACAACTCAAGGCCATCAAGAAGGAACTCGGCATCGAGAAGGAGGGGAAAGAGTCGGAAGTGGAACGCTTTACCGAGCGCCTCACCCACCTGCACCTCACACCGGAGGCCAAGGAGCGTGTGACCGAGGAACTCGACAAGCTCAAGTTGCTCGAACCGATCTCGCCGGAGTTCCACGTCATCCGCACCTATCTCGACTGGCTGACCTGCCTGCCGTGGGGGGTGTTCACCAAGGACCATCTGAACCTGGAACGTGCCGAACGCGTGCTGAACCAGGATCACTACGGCTTGCAGGATGTCAAGGAGCGCATTCTGGAGTTCCTGGCCGTAGGCATCCTCAAGGGGGTCGTCTCCGGCACCATCCTCTGCTTCGTTGGCCCCCCGGGTGTCGGCAAAACCTCGCTCGGGCGCTCAATCGCGCGCGCCATCGGGCGCAACTTCTACCGCTTCAGCATCGGTGGCATCCGCGACGAAGCCGAGATCAAAGGGCACCGCCGCACCTATATCGGCGCCCTGCCCGGCAAGTTTGTGCAGGTCATGAAGACCTGCAAAAGCGCCAACCCGGTCATCATGCTCGACGAAATTGATAAAATTGGCGCCAGCTACCAGGGCGATCCGGCCTCGGCACTGCTGGAAGTCCTCGACCCCGAGCAGAACAGCGAGTTTCTGGACCACTACCTGGATGTACGCTTCGACCTGAGCAACGTCTTCTTCATCTGCACCGCCAACCAGACCGACACCATTCCACGTCCGTTGCTCGACCGCATGGAGGTGATCAACCTGGCTGGCTATATCCTGCAGGAGAAGCTGCAGATTGCCCGCCGCTATCTGATCCGCAAGGAGCGTAAAGCCAACGGCCTGATAAACGGCCAGGTCGCCATCACCCAGCCCGCCATACGCCGCATCATTGATGGCTGGGCGCGCGAACCCGGCGTGCGCAGCCTGGAAAAGCAGATCGGCAAGATCATGCGTAAGAGCGCACGCCGCATCGTGGAGAAGAAAGCGACCCAGGTCCATGTCGACCTGCCGGATGTGGAGGGGTTCCTCGGCACGCCGGTCTTCCGCGATGACCCGGATGTCAAACGCCCTGGCATTGGCTTGGTGACGGGGCTAGCCTGGACCGCGCTGGGCGGCGACACCCTCTCCGTGGAGGCCATCGGCCTGCCGGGTGATAAGCCCGGCTTCAAACAAACCGGACAACTCGGCGCGGTTATGGTGGAAAGCTCGGAGATCGCCTACTCCTACGTACGCAGCCTGCTGCGCAAGAACCAGGCGTACACGAAGTTCTTCGATCACAGCCTGATCCACCTGCATGTGCCGGCCGGAGCCACACCAAAGGATGGCCCATCCGCAGGCATCACCATGGCCACGGCGGTCTACTCCCTCGTCACCCACACGCCCATGCGCGGCCGACTGGCCATGACAGGCGAACTCACCCTGACCGGACGCATCATGGCCATCGGCGGTGTCAAAGAGAAGACCATTGCCGCGCGCCGTAACGGGATTCGCACCATCCTCTTCCCCGCCGACAACCGTAAGGATTTCGACGATCTCCCCGCCCATATCCGCCGCGGGCTCGACGCCCGCTTCGTCGCCACCTTCCCGGAAGTCGTCACAATTTGCTTCGGGGAGAAACAGCTCGTCAAACACCAATAACGGCGCATCACTTCCCGCTGGTATACCGGATGACCTGGACCTTCTCGATGGTCACCAGGTAGAGCGGCAGGTGACGCACTTTGTCCGACTCGCCGATGAAGATCCGCAGCAGTTTCGCCTCGCCATTTTCTTCCATAATCGCACCTATGACTGCGTCGCCCACTGGGTTGCCCAGGCCCCCAGGCAGAACATCACCATGCTCCCCACTACCGTCAGCACAAAATAGCCTTCATACAATGTACCGAGACCCTCAAAGTACACTCGTCTTTCCTGGTCAATGGCTGCCGTTATCGGATCAGGCTAGGCGGCCCCCGAATCAGAGGCGTAGTTGGGGGCGGGTCGGCGCACCGCGTCAACATGGACCATCCAGCCACTCCCCATGCCGGCAAATACCTGATTGATCCGGAACGAAAGCATATCGCGCTCTTGCTCGGTTGAGCTGGCATGATCTTCACCCCGGTACAGCCAGCCCGCGATCAGTGATCCATTCTTCCCAACCACCACGCCATCATCAACCATCGCGGCGTAGATCAGGAGATCCGCCAGTCCAGCGTCCTTCTGCCTGTGTTTTGCGAGCTTGTACTCGGCATCAGCCGCCCTGATTCTGGAGAACAGGATGAGGAGTAATACCGCCCCAAGTATTGCGATCAAGACAGCTATG
>CAYSHQ010000066.1:0-8584 GCA_964430835.1 uncultured Lentisphaerales bacterium | reverse complement strand
GAAATCCTCCGCACGATCCACACCGGGAACTAGCCATGGCAGAACCATCCTACACCCCCGCGCTCAACCCACGCATCAACCCCCTATCCAACCTGATTAACGCCGACGATCTCACCGGCGACACCTCCGGCGTGGGGGGCGATGCCAGCAACTGTTCTGGCGACGTCACCAACATCACCTTCGCCAACCTCGACGACATCTCCGGCGACCTCAGCAACATCACCGGCCCCATCCCTACGGCTGTTACCGGCGACCTGTCCGACATCCTACTGAGCATCCCCGCGAACGTCACCGGCGACTTGTCCGGCATCTCTGGTGTCATCCCGCCAGGCGTCTCCGGCGACCTCAGCAACCTCATCGGCACCATCCCGCGCGAAACCGTCGGCGACCTCTCCAACCACAGTGGCACGATTAACTGTACCGGCAACATGGGCAACCTGTACGGCGACATCTCCGGCCTCACCGATGATGTCTCGCAGCTCTCCGGCGACGCTACTGGCGTCTCTGGATCCGGCTTAGAGGCCTTCGGCGATCTCGACGATTGCGAGATCAACGCCGCTGCCCGTGCCGCAGGCGTCACCATCCACGACCTGACCATCTACCCCTAACCTGCCGCGCCCGCCAGCGCAGCGAAGGCAGCTATGTCCACCACCAACTGGTACGTCTCCACCAACGGCAGCACCTGGGTAACCTGTGCCTCCCTGGGCATCTCCCGCCCACGCCTCACGCTGCGCGCCAATGGGCTGGACGAGCTGGTCTTCTACGTGGATGGCAACTTCCTCGCCAACGAGGCCTTCGCCTACGGCACCACGCTTCACCTGGCTTATGGCGTCACCACCATCGGCACCACTTACACCAAGCGCTTCATCGGTCGCATAAACACCATTCCGCTCCAAGGCACGCCCCTTGCAGAGGCCATGCAGTACCAGGTACTCGGTGGCTGGTGGTGGCTCAATGAGATCACCTACGAGCAGACCTGGCAGGTGCTGCGCGCTTCCGATTCGCAGCTCATCAATGTAACCTTGCCCCGCGTGGTGCTTGGACAAACCGACGCGGGCGCATCCCGCACCATGGGCGCCGAGATCGCCGCTGCCATCGACTGGGCCATTGCCCGTGGCGCGCCGATCACCAAGGGCACCATCGACACCCTTGCCACCTGCCCCTATAGCGAGCACACCAACATCAAAGTCGCCGATGTCATCCGCCAGGCTGTGCGCCTGCAGCCGGACACCGTCTGCTACTTCGACTACTCCGGTGCCGCCCCTGTCTTCCACTGCCGTACCGCCGCCAATTTGTCCGCTGCATCCGTCGCCGCCCTCGCCACAGACATGGACTCCATCTCCATGACGCCCCGGCACGACCTGCAGCTCCCTGGCATCACGATCAACTACGAGATCACCACAACCGTGGACGGCCAGACCTTCAAGTCAGTCTCGACCGATACGGCCGGCACTACCGCCGACGCCCGGGCGGCCAGTGTCATCTATCCCATGTCTGGCGCGCAGATCGAGACCGCCACGCAAGCCATCACCGTCGAGGCCTATCCCGTGGACACCACGAGCAAGACCTTCTGGCGCGCCCAACTACCCTGGCTGGCAGACGTCGCCGATGGCGATCTCAGCATTGCCAACGTCACCCGCTCCGGCAGTCAGTCCCTGGGCAACTACTTGCTCACTGGCCAGATCGTCTCATGGATGAACGTCGCATCCGAGGAGGAGACCTGGCAGGCGGAAATCTCCTACGTCAGCAAGACCGCTGGCGACGTAGACTCCAGCGTCGAGAGCCGCAAGGTTTCCGTGCGTCTGCTCTCCTGCGGTGGCACGTCCAAGACCTATCGCACTACACTCTCTTACACCGCCGCCGAGACGCCCCCCATCGGCCTGGCCTCCGCGCTCTACGCCTCCTGGGGCCGCCTGCACTGGGATGGCCAGTTCATCCTGGCAGAGCCCGAGGTGTCCTTCCAAGTGCTCCCTTACCACGTCTGCAACATCACAGGCGGCCTGTCAGCATGGGCAACCATGGCGGCACTGGTCCCCGAGGTTTCCTACGATCTGGATGCAGGCACGACCTCCGTCACAACCGGCACCTTCGGGCGGCTGCAGGCGGACACGCTGGTCGCATTCTGGCGCGGCATCAACGCCCGCAAATACTCCACCAACCGCGTCTGCCGTACCGATGCTGGCGCCAGCAGCCGCGTCGTAATAGGCGCTACGGCCGGGCGGGTGCTGAACTCCCTGGATGGCGATCCCGGCCGCTCCCGCCGCACCATCCTGCGGGCTGTCAGTGGCGAGTCCATCACGCAGCAGATCGACCTTAACCCGGCAGCCATTGCCCATGCAGCCGTCGGCGACCGCACTTCACGCGTGATGCAGCCCCGCGAGATGCTCATCCCGTACCAGTCCGATGGCACGATCTTGGGCAAGCTCGCCCAGGTCATGGCCTCAGATCAATATGGCGATCCAGTCACCATCCTCGGCGCGCCATCAGATCCAGGCGCAACCGTTACGACCTTTGGCGCTGCGGCGCTTGGCTCCGAGGCCGCCGCCACAGCCTCTAACTGGGTAGCAGGTGGCACCAACGGGCTGGCGCTATGGGTCGAGACCCGTGCCCGCTACTACTCGGCAGGCGCAAAGGTGTGGTACGCCTATGCCAGGCTATTCACCTTCGACAAATTCGGCCGCCTGTACAGCGTATCCGGCAATGAGACCCGGTTTGTCGTAGAAGTCCCGGAAGCAGCATAACATGGCGAACTTCCATCTAATGCGCATGGCGAATGGCCGGCTGAAAAAGGGCGCCGCTGGCCACCTGACGAACAGCACCAAGCTGCTCGTTACTACCACTGCATTACCCAACGTGGTCTATGGGCAGGTCTATGCCGTCCAAATGGCTGCCAGCGGCGGTGCCACACCCTACACCTGGTCGGTGGCGTCTGGTGCCTTTCCATCTGGCATCTCCATGTCATCATCAGGCCTGATCTCCGGCTCATCTACGGCGGCTGCGGGCTCCTACACCGTCACCATCGCATGCTCCGACAACTCCAGCCAGTCCGTATCCATCCAGTACACCTTTACGCTCTCCGCGCCAGTAGCCAACGTAATGTTTTCGTTGGCGTCAAACGACTACTTTGGCGCGTACACTAGCCTGCAGGTCTACGACCCTGCCGGATACGCTTACTCGGCTAACAACCAAAACAATTCGCCTCGGACAGACTGGTGGCCGTATCCAGGGCAATCGATGCCGAAGAACTACATTTATTGGGATCCGTCCGGCGACATATCCCCGAATGGCGGTCGGGTGCGCTGGAATGTCGTGCCATCAGTGATCGCGATATATTGGTCTCCGTCCAGCCCTGCTGGCGTGTACAAGTTCTGGGTTGAGCGCACCGAGAACGTCTCTATGAGTCCGGTGGCGTTTCGATACAAGCTATATGTAAATGGGTCGCTCTTCTGGGAGCGATTTGACCCCGGCACGAGAAACTACAGCAACTATCGCCGGTACACCGCCCTATGGACCTATAACACGGCCACCGGATCAGTGTCCTGACAATCCCTTGCGCCGTCCCTGCAACCGTCCTGCAATCCTGTTGCCGTCTCCACCGTTTTTCCCAACTTGCTGCGATTTCTTCTCAAGTGCGTTGCGACAATACAGCGCTACGGGAGGGTTCACCATGTTGGGGGAGAATGCTTTCGAGAAGCCGCCACGCGTGGGTGCCTGGGCACGTGCGTGCGCTGCGCTCGTTGACGATAACCAGACCTAACAGCTCGGCAACGGAACTTGTGTGATCCGAGTGCTTGCCGCGCGCGCTATAGGGAGAAAAGCGATGAAAGCCATTCAATTGACGGGGATCCGGTCCATGGCCATGCACACGGTGCCGACGCCTGCGGTGGCGCGGGATACCGATGTGTTGATTCAAATGACGCGCGTCGGGGTGTGTGGCTCCGATGTTCACTACTACACCGAAGGCAAGATTGGCTCGCAGGTGGTGCAGTACCCGTTTACGGTCGGGCATGAGGGGGCGGGGATCGTGCAGCAGGTTGGGGCGGCCGTGTCGACGTGCAAGCCGGGCGATCACGTGGCCGTTGAGCCAGCCATGTCGTGCTGGACGTGTGATCAATGTCGCGCGGGGCGGCCGCACACCTGCCGCAACCTGCGTTTCCTGGGGTGCCCCAAGCAGGCCGAAGGGTGCCTTTCGGAATATCTGGTGATGCCGGCGACCAGTTGCTTTACTCTGGCGCCTTCCCTGACGGATGATGAGGCGGCCCTGTCGGAGCCGTTGGCCATCGGAGTCTATGCCGTCAAGAGTTCGATCCCCATGGCGGGTGCCAAAGTCGGCATTCTCGGCGCGGGCCCCATTGGGTTAAGCGTCATGCTGGCGGCCCGGGCGCAAGGGGCGGCGCGCATTCTGATGACCGATAAGATCGACTCCCGGTTGGCCTTGGCCTGCCAGTCCGGGGCCGATTGGGGGGGGAATCCGTTGCGTAGCGAGGTGGTCCCGGAGATCACCCGGCTGGAGCCTGCCCAATTGGATGTGGTCTTTGAGTGTTGCGGGCAGCAGGAGGCCTTGGACCAGGGGATCGAACTGCTGAAGCCGGGCGGCAAGTTGATGGTCGTGGGGATTCCGCCGACGCTGGAACGCGTCTCCTTCAAGATCGACAAGTTGCGCCATAAGGAGATCTGCATTCAGAACGTCCGGCGCCAGAATCATTGCGTGCAGGCCACGCTGGATCTGTTGGCCCGACGGGCGGTGGATGTGCGTTTTATGGTGACGCATCGCTATGCGTTTGCCCAAACGCAAGCCGCTTTTGAGCTGGTGGCGGGTTATCAGGATGGCGTGGTGAAGGCGATGATCGAGTTCTAGGCCGGCCGGGGTGACCAGCGGGAAGGGTAGGGCGGGGCCGCCGGACCCGCCGCAGCCGCAGGAGTGCTACGGGAAGAGCTTCCACCACGAAGGACACGAAGAGCACGAAGGTGGCCGGTAGGGCGGGGCCGCCGGACCCGCCGCAGCGGCATAGGTGGTAACACCTAGCACCTAACACCTGCCACCTTTTGGCCGCGATGGCGCCCATCATTCTTCGCCGGCGCGAACGGAGCTGCGTCCGGCCTTCTTGGCGCCTTGGTGGCGTTTGTCGGCCAGTGTGCGGGCGCGCTGGCGCCGTGATTTGCGCCGCTTCTGGCGGCGGATCTTCTCGGACTCCTGCTGGCGCGCGGTCTGGGCGCCGGTGATTTGGGCCAGCAGCCGTTCCGCCAGGGTGCGGCGGGCCATCCAACGGTTCACTTCGCGCGAGCGGCTAGCTTGCACCTTGACCACGAGTCCGCTGGGGACGTGGCGCAGGTTGACGGCGGAGGAGGTCTTGTTGATCTTCTGTCCGCCGGCACCGGAGCCCAGGACAAAGCGCTCTTCCAGGTCCTCTTCGCGCACGCCGGCCTCCTGCAGGCGGGCGCGGATCTTGTTCATCGTTTCGGTATTGATATAAGGGTGTTCCATGGGGCGCTCCGCTCTGGGTACGCCATGAACGTAGCAGGATGGCCGGTTTTTGGGAAGGGGGCTCATGCTGCCGCAGTTTGGGGTGCCGGTCGCCCGGCTGCGGTTGCGCGCATCTCGGCAATCTCGATAGATTCGATAGATTCGGTAGTAAATATTTGCAAGGAAGGCTTGCGTTTAGTGAGGATGTTTGGCATTCTGACGCGTTTCTATTGACAGGTTCGTTGTCTGGTTGCCGTGGTTGGTGGCGGACGACGTACACTGTGGACTTGTCAGGAATCGTGTGCGGGCCTCGTGCAGAGGGCTCGCCGCAGGAGGTCGCTATGGGTGGTTTGGATTTCCATGCTCCGGTGGAGAAAGAGCAGGAGGACGCCGGCGTCGTGGCGCATAACACGCGCATGGGCGTCATCCTGTTCGTGATCTATGTACTCTTTTATGGCGGGTTCATGGGGTTGAGCGCCTTTGCGCCGCAAGCCATGGCTAAGCCCATACTGCTGGGGCTGAACATGGCCGTGGTGTATGGGTTTGCCCTGATTATCGTCGCGCTGGCGTTATCCCTGGTCTATATGCGTGTCTGCCGTGTGGCAGCGAAGAAGTAGGAGGAGTACTACCATGATTCATGAGACATCGTTGTTGGCTGTGCTGATCTTTCTGTTCTTCGCGAGCGCCGTGATCGGCATCAGTTTTTATCTGGGGCGCAAGGCCAAATCGGCGGCTGGGTACTTTGCGGCCGGCGGCAATATTCACTGGGCGGTGAACGGGATTGCCTTTGCCGGCGATTACCTCTCGGCCGCGTCGTTCCTCGGCATCTGCGGCATGATTGCCTTCTATGGCTATGATGGCTTCCTCTACTCCATCGGCTACCTGGCCGGCTGGATCGTGGCGTTGTTCATCATTGCCGAGCCGTTAAAGCGTCTGGGGCGCTTTACGTTCGCCGATGCGCTGGATAACCGCTTCAATTCCCGCGGCATCAAGCTCGCGGCCGCGATCAGCACGCTGGTGGTCAGTTGCTTCTACCTGATCCCCCAGATGGTCGGCGCCGGCGCGCTCGTCAAGCCGCTGCTCGGCTTCCCCCATTACGTGGGCGTGATTGTGGTCGGTGCGATTGTGACCATGATTGTCACGACCGCCGGCATGGTTTCCACCACCTGGGTACAGTTCATCAAGGGGAGCCTGTTGGTGCTGCTCTGCTCCGTCATTACGGGCATGTTGCTGTATCGCGGCGTCACGACGCAGCCGGTGAATGCGCAGGGTAAGGTCTGCACGATTGCGGCGCGCAACGTGGCGCAGGACCAGTTGCTCGGGACCGTGCTGCCGGAAGAGGGCGCCTGGGTCGGCAAACCGTACGCGCGCGTCAAGGATGCGGCGGGGGTGGTGAGCGTCTGGCGCAAGGAGGCCAATGGGACGTACTCCGCGGCGCAGACCCTGGCCGTGCAGAAGGACGGCAAGAAGTTCGTCAATGGCCTGCCGCGCGGGCGCAAGGAAGGGGAGCGCGACCTGGACCCCGTGGGCTATGCCTCCAAGCTGCCGGAGGGGGTTAAGGAGACGGGGCCGGTGGGGCCGTTCGGCTTTATCCGCACGATGCAGGACAGCGAAGTGATCCTCTGGGGGAACGAGAAGATTACGGAGGCTAACGGCACGGTCACAACGGTCTATTATCAGAAGCCCACTGCGGGCAAGGACTTCATGACGCCGGGTTCCAGCCCGACGTTCAAGAAGGTGCGCAGCGACAAGTTCGTGGACAAGCTCGACTTCCTCTCGCTGATGCTGGCGCTCTTCTGCGGCACCGCTTCCCTGCCGCACATCCTGATCCGCTACTATACCGTGAAGGATCAGATCAGCGCCCGCAAGAGCACGATCGTCGGGATTGCGGCGATCGGGTTCTTCTACGTGCTGACCCTCTTCCTGGGCTTGGGCGCCATGACTAGCGGGGCGCTGGATGTGACCGACTCGAACATGAGCGCGCCGTTGCTGGCCCGCAGCATCAGCGAGTTCCTCTTCGCCGTCATCAGCGCCGTGGCGTTTACGACCGTGCTGGGTACCGTCAGCGGCCTGATTATGGCGGCCAGCGGTGCGGTCGCGCATGATCTGATGACCAACTTCTTCAAGATCCAGATGGATGAGTTCCAGAAGGTGCGTGCGGCCAAGATCTCTGCGGTATTCGTCGGCATGATTGCCATCGTGCTGGGGATCATCTTCTCGAAGATGAACGTCAACTTCCTGGTGGGGTGGGCGTTCAACATCGCGGCCTCAGCCAACCTGCCGGCCCTGATGATGCTGCTGTTCTGGAAGCGCACCACCAAGCAGGGGATTACGGCGGCGATTATCGTGGGGATGCTGACGTCACTGGGGTGGATCCTGCTCAGCGCCCAGGCGTACAAGGATGTGTACGGTTTGGATCCGGCGCGGGCGATCGTGCCGTTCAGTCAGCCGGCGATTGTGACGATTCCGCTGGGCTTCATCGTGCTGGTGCTGGTTTCGCTCTTCACGCAGCCGAAGCCGACGGCCACCCCCGCCAAGGTGTAAGGGGGCACAGAGCGGTTTGGTGCAAGGTGGGCATTTCGCTGGTTGATCAAGTGATGGAGCTGGCGACCGACCGAGCAAGCGAGCTGGCACGCCAAGTCGATGGAATAGCGGGACCGAAATCGCTATCGCTAGCGGGGTCGAAAAGAGGGTGGGACAGGCAACGGGCGCGTGGTTGGCCACAACCCCAGTCCGTTTGCTTGTGCTTCTGAAGTCGATCCCGATCCCGATTTCGATAGCGATGCCGAAGAGCGTAGCAGGCAGCGGTTTTGCCAGCACGCCGCACCCAGAAGACCGTGCGTGCTTGGCGTAACGCTCAAGAAAGGTGATGATCCTCGCAGTCGTTTGCCCTGCGAGCGCGAGCTGAACCGCGAATGCACGCGAATGGCCGCGAATGTTGGTTGGTGGTTGGGCTTTAAGTGTGCTATGTGCCCTTACACGCCCACCCTTACACGCCACCCTTACACGCGCACACTTACTCGACCCGCTTACACGATGATCGACCGGAAACCGAGTGTATCGGCCGACGCGTACGGGCGACGGTGGGAGGGCGAGGCTCCCGCCGAGCCGGACACGTGT
>CAYSHQ010000065.1:8589-8865 GCA_964430835.1 uncultured Lentisphaerales bacterium | reverse complement strand
GGGTAAAGATATCGTCAATGGCAAGGTGTACGCCAACGGCAATGTGAACCTGTATGGCCAGAGCATGGTCAGTAATGCGCCACCACCCAATACGGCTGGCATTGCGGGCGATGTAGAAGCGACCGGCATCATTGCCATTACGAATGCAGCGCAGATCTTCGGCTTGCAAACCGCACATGTTTCGTCCCTGGGTCTGCCGATCTTTCCAGACTATGCCACGATCCGGACGTACGACGTGAGCGCCGAGTTTGCCAGTCGGGGTATCACGTCGGGATA
>CAYSHQ010000065.1:0-8579 GCA_964430835.1 uncultured Lentisphaerales bacterium | reverse complement strand
CGCTGCATAACGTGGTGGTGAAGAACCCGTCGAACCGAGCGGCCGAGTGCACGTCCACGGCGGGGGATGACTTCTTTTTCGAGCCCAGCACGATCTCCGGTAGTGGGACGTGGAAGAGCGGTACTACCCCGCTGAACCTGGGTAATAACCAGCTCTACTATGTAGATGGACATGTGTGGTTCAACAATCACAGCACCTACGGCTTCAAGATCAGTGGCACGGCGACCATCGCCTCCACAGCCGACATCCATGTCAGTGATAATCTGGATTACGCCAACACCAGCAGCATGTTGGGACTCGTGGCGCTCGGCCACCCCGATCTGTTCGGCAACGTTTTGAATGGCAACGTCTATTTTGGCGACCCGGAGTTCGGTACGCTCTATTCCGTGGACGCGTTCATGTTCGCGCGCCATGATTTTCTATACAACACCTCATCCAATACCGGACAGCCGGGTGAACCGCAAAGCGGGTTTCAGGTTTTCGGTAACTACGGTGCGCTCGGTGAGGTCAAGGTCAATCGGGATTGGTACACGCGCAGCGGTAGGGCGCGGCCGGCGGTCTACAATACAGCGCAGAACCTCTGGCAGGACGCGCTGGATCTTTCCTATTGGATCACAAGCGCCACGGAACTGGCATCGTTGCGGCACTATCAGATGGTTATCAACTACGACGAGCGTATTCGCAACCCCGCAACCCAGCCACCGGGCCTGCCACGCCTCGCGGTCGGGAATGTCTTGGACCCTAACGCGGTGTTGTATGCCGGGATTGTCAAGTGGGATGCCCTGCCGTTCGATCCCTAGTGATCTGCGCTCCCCCCTTCCGCCATTTATTGGTCCTCCCAAAGGGGTTGCTTCCGAAACGGCAGAACGGCTATGCTGTGCCGTCATGCATCCCTTACTTATATCCTATGGCCGCCGCACGCTGCTCATGCTGGCGGGGGTTTGCGCGGCCGGTTTGGCGCGCGCGGCGGAGCGTCCGCACGTCTATGTCGGGCTGCCGCCGCAACGGTGGCTGGTGCAGCAATTGGCCAGCAACCGGGTGGAGATCGGGCTGTTGCTGGCGCCGGGGCAGAATCCGCACACCTTTGAGCCGGCCGCGCGGCAGGTGAAGGAGATGGTCGCCGCGGATGGCTATCTGCTGATGGGTCTCCCCTTTGAGCACGCCTTGTTGCAAAAGCTGCGGGGTGTGAACCCCGGTTTGCGCGTCTTTGATCTGACGCAAGGGATCGCCCGGCGTGAGTCGGCCGGTCAGGCGCACGCCGGGCACGGCGGCGCGGCGGAAGATCACGACGACGGTTGCGGTGCGGCGGATCCGCATGTCTGGCTGACGCCGGCTGGCATGGGGATTATGGCGTCCAACGCGGCGGTGGCGTTGAGCGCGCTGGATCCGGCGGGGCGGGAAGGGTATGAGGCGCGGCGGGTGGCCTGTCAGCAGGCCTGTGCGCAACTGGACGCGGAGTTGCGCGCGCTGTTGGCCCCGGTACGGGGCGGCCTGATGCTCACCTATCATGCGTCGTGGGGGTATTTTGCGGAGGCGTATGGCTTGCGGCAGGTGGCGGTCGAAGCGGAGGGGCGGGCCCCGGCGGCCCGCCAGCTGGCGGCCTTGATTGACCTGGCCAGGCAGGAGCAGGTGCGCTGTATTTTCACCGAGCCACCCTATGATCCCAAGCCTTGCCAGACGGTGGCGCGGCAGATCGGCGCGGTGGTGGCGGTGATCGACCCGCTGGCCGAGGCCTGGGATGGCAACCTGCGGGCGATTGCCGCGCAAGTGCGCCAGGCGCTGGAGCGACCACCGGAGCGCCCGGCAGGGCGGAGACCATGATGAGCAACGCGGTGATCTCGGTGCAGGATGTCTGCTTTGCGTATGGCGGACAGGAAGTGCTGCACAATGTTTCGTTCGATGTGCCCGCTTGTGCGTTTGTGGCCGTGGTTGGGCCCAATGGCGGCGGTAAGACCACGTTGCTGAAGCTGCTGCTGGGAGAGGTGGTGCCGCGCTTTGGCTCGGTACGCGTGCTGGGTGGCGAACCGGCCACCGTGCGGCAACGCATCGGATATGTGCCGCAGGCGCTGCGCTTTGATCCGGGCTTTCCGGTCAGCGTGCGCGATGTGGTGCTGATGGGGCGGGTGAATTGGCGGCGTATCGGGCCCTATCGCGCGGAAGACCGCCGAGCAGCCAGTGCGGCGCTGGCGCGCGTGGGGATGGGGGATTTTGAACGGCGCCCCTTTGCGGACCTTTCGGGCGGTGAACGGCAGCGGGTGCTGATTGCGCAGTCGCTGCTCTGTGCGCCGGAACTGCTGCTGTTCGATGAACCGACCGCCAGCGTGGATCCGGCCGCCGCCAGCCAGCTGCATGCCCTGTTCCATGAGCTGAAGTCCGACCGCACCATCGTCATGGTTTCGCATAACTTGAGCGTGGTTACCGGCCATGCCACGCATGTGCTGTGCGTGAACCGGACGGCAGAGATGCAGGAGTTGGCCCAGGTGGCGGCCGGGACGGTGCGACTGGCGACCGGCGGCGACCTGGCCTTGCTGCAACATGGGCCGGATTGCCATGTGATTGACTCTTCGGCGGTGCTGGAGACGCCGCATCATGGCGAGCTGGGAGGACGGTCATGAGCTTCCTCCACGATTTGCTGCGTTTTCCCTTTCTACAGTGCGCGGTGCTGGCGGCGGTGCTGGCCTCGGTGGCGGGTGGCGTCATGGGGAGTCTGGTCGTGGTGCGACGCACGACCTATCTGGCGGGGGCCATTTCGCACTGCGTGCTGGCGGGGCTGGGCTTGGCGCGCTTCCTGCAGCGCGGGTGCGGCGTGGAGTGGTTCACCCCCATGCTGGGCGCGGCGCTGGCGGCGGTGGCGGCGGCGGCGCTGATTGCCTGGTTGACGGTGCAGCACCGGCAGCGGACGGATACCGCCCTGAGTATCGTCTGGGCGTCGGGCATGGCCATCGGCGTCTCCTTTCTGGCGGCCACGCCGGGGTATCAGGATGACCTGATGAGCTATCTCTTCGGCAGCATCCTGTTGGTGGATCCGGCGGAATTGATGCTCATGGCCGGCTTGGACGTCCTGGTGCTGGGGATCATCGGGCTGTTTTATAATCAGTTCCTGGCCGTAGGGTTTCAGGCCGACCTGGCCCGCTTGCGCGGGGTGCGGGTGGCGGCGGTGGAGACCGTCTTCCTGCTGTTGACGGCGCTGACGGTGGTGCTGCTGGTCAAGGTGGCGGGGATTGTGCTGGCGTTGGCGATCCTGACGCTGCCGGCGGCCACGGCCGGGTTGCTGGTACGACGGCTGGTGCCGATGATGGTGGTGGCGGCGGTGATCTGTTTTGCCACCACGGTGGGTGGTCTGGCGTTAAGCTATGGCCCCGGCTGGCCGCCCGGCGCCACGATCGTGGAACTGGCGGTGGTGGTCTATCTCGCGGCGGTCGCTTGGCGCCGCTGGCGCCGGTAGAGCGGATACCGGCTACCCCCGCGTAGGTATGACAGCGTGTTGCGGTCCTACGATAAAACCAGTTGGCTCGACCCCGAGGCAGGTGGCACGGCGGGTCCGGCGGCCCCGCCCTACCGGCCGTGAAGGCCAGTGCGGCAGCTGCCCCATGTGCGCGCCGGTAGCGTCGAGGTGCCGCTGGCAGCTCGGGCTAGGGTGCCAGCGCTTTGGCTTGGGAACGCACGACGGCGGCCTGGCCGATCTTGCCGGTGGCTTCCAGGGCGTCGCCGAGCGCCAGCCACCCCTCGGCATAGGTGGGATAATCATCGGTCGCCTTGCGGGCCAGTTGCAGGGCCTCGACATAGCGGTGTTGCAGGCAGTAGAGGCGGGCGTGGCCTGCCAGCGCATGTGGGGTGGTGGCACCCATCAGGGACAAGCGGTAGCGCTGGTCGGCTTCGGTAAGATTGCGTGCACGCACGGCGATGGTAGCCAGTTCATAATTGGCCTGCGCATGCGTGGGGTTGGCGGCTACGAGTTTGTTGGCGTCGCGCGCGGCGGCGGTATCGTCGGCCAACTGCATGGCCAGGCGCAGGGACCATTCGCGGGCTATGAGCAGGTCGGGGTTGGCATCCGCCACCTCGACGAACCGGTCGCGTACGGCGCGCCACGCGGCGGGGTCGTTGCGGGCGTATAACACGAGCGCCTGCGTGAGGCGAATGAGATCATTGGTGCCAGCCGGCGAAGCTTTTTCCATGGCGGGCAGTAGTTCTTGCGTGGCACGGGTGAGCTCGCCGCGCTGCAGACAGGCGGCCACCAACAGGTGCCAGGCCCAGAGGTCGCGCGGATTCTGCGCGATGGTCTTCTGCAGAAGCGTCACGGCCTGCGCGACGGCGTTTGTGACGGCCAGATTAGCCTCAGCACGCAGCACGCGCAGGGGGACGGTCGGGGCGCCGGACTCTTCGAGTTTGTTCAGCCAGTAGAAGGTCTGGTTGATCGTGGCCTGGTCCGCGCTCTGGCACGCCTGTGCATAGAATTCGGGGAGTGTGGTGGGGCGCCGGGCGATGGGAGTTTTCAGGGGGGTGGTGGTCTTCAGGGGGGTGGGCAAAAGCGTAGTGTCGTCGAACTGCATCTGCGCGGCCTGCAATGCGGTCCATCGGATGGTGTGTAGGATGTCGGCTTGTGCGCGGGAGCCCGGGGGGAGCGCCAGTTCCCAAATCCAGGCGAACGGTGAGGAGAAACGCGGCTGACGCTTGGCACTCACCGGTACCGGGACAGGGGTCAGTTCGTTCAGGCGGTTGGCGGCGGTCGCGGCACCCGCGCGGCGGTACGCGGCCGCGGCATAGGCGGCCGAGGCGCTCAGGCGCTGGCGGGCCGTCTGGAGCATGGTGCGCGTGGCGGCATCTAGCATGGCGCATTGTTCGGCACGTAGTCGTGTTTCTTCCTGGCTCAGCAGGTCGTCCGCCCAGTTGCTGCTGGGGGCGTAGGGTTGGGGGGTGCCGCCGAAGAAGAAGAGCTCCGGGACGGGGGCATAGGCGCAGCTTGACCAGCGCAGCGGCGCATCGGCAATGGCGAGTTTCGTGTGTGCTTGTGCGTCAGCCAGCAGCCAGGTGCGCAGCAAGACGTCCGGTCCCAGGCGCAGCGCGTCGCTGAGTTGGCTGCGGTCGAGTTCGCCAAAGATGGCATCCTGCGCGATGGCCTGTGTGATCTTCTGCCGGGTGGCGGCCGGCCAGGCGTTGTCCGGTGCGAGCGGGATAATCCGCAGGGGGATCTGTCGGTCGTGTGCCAGCACGGCCAGGTGCGTGTCGACGGGCGTGTGCCCGAAGAGCCAGCGCCGCTCGCCCAGATTCCGGAGAATGGTCTCGGCACATTGTTGGGGGTACCAGTCCGCACGATTATGCAGCATGTGTACGGTGCGGTACCCGCAGAGGCCAATCGTGCCTGCCATCAACAGGGCCAACGCATAGCCGATCGCCTTGCCGACGTGGGGCGTACCGGGGTGGTGCAGATCCAATTCGTCAATATCTACGCCGGGTGTGGCGGGTTTCAGGGCGATGGTCCACCAGCCGGCGGCGGCAAAACCGGTGGTCAGTGCCGCCAGTAAGCTGGGGAGTACGGCGGGTTCGGGTGTGAGCACGGCGAACTGCCAGAAAGGCGTAAAGAGGTTGGTTAGCACCAGCATCGCACCAACGGTCAGGACGGATAAGGTGAGCAGCGATTCATACTCTTCGCCATAGTTCAGGGTTTGTTGCAAGGTTGCCAGCGCCAGGATGAGGGGGAGCGCGCCGAGGCTTGCGATCAAGAGTCCGGTGCGCGTAGACACATAATCCAGGCGGACTTCCTTGTAGAGCGAGGTCAGTAAATCCGCCAGATTGCCGCCGGGCAGGTTTAGCAGGTGACAGAGGAAGGGATAAACCAGCAACATCGTCGTCACGGCTGCCACGGCGAAGGCCATCATGGGGAGGGTAGTACGGTCCTGGCGCCAGAGTAGAATGATGCCCGTGATCAGGATGGCACCAAAGACAACGAGGCAAGCCGCGTTCTCGCCCATGCCAAGCCCGCAACAGATGCCGGCGATCAGGATGTTGGCCACGTGGCCATTGTTGTGAAAGCGTAGAAACAGCCAGACGGGCAATAGCAGGATCACCGCATCCAGCACACGCAGGGATGCCCGCGTGGCGGCCAGCGTGGCAGGTGCCGCCGCCGCAAAGGCCAGAGCCGCCATGACGGCACCGACTTGCGCCGCGCGCACCTTGGTTCGGTCAATGCTGGTGCCGTGCGGGATCAGTCGGTGCATGATCAGTTCAATGGTCACCAGGTAGATCAGCATAACCGCGAGCGCACCACATAGGGCCTGCGCCAGCATCAGTTTGCCGGTCAGCGTCGGTCCCGGTAAGAGTTCCGCCAGTTCCGCCAAGGCGCGCCAGAGCAGGTGAAAGGGCGGTTGTTCGGCGGGGAGGCCCATGGCGGTGGCGGTCAGTTCGGCCGGAACGCCGGCCGGGAGGCTGGCAGGGAGCAGGAACCAATAGCCGAGAAACGCCAGGATGGCGCACACGGGTGCCAGAATAATGTCGCCCCAGCGCTTGCTGGCCAGCACGGATGTTTGGAATTCAGGGAAGGCACTATCAATCAGTTTCATGCAAACTCGCGGTCCGGGCTTCCAGTGGGAGCGGATAACCAGATTGGTTGGTGGTGAAAAAACGCATATGTATATTACCCTGCATGGCGCTTTTTTGTCAAATCGCGGTTCTGTCTGGCTAGTCGCCGGGTGCCATGCGCTGCAGGCTGTCGGCCAGTCCGCCCGGGCGGTTACGGCGCAGCCAGACGCGGGCATGCCCAGCGAGGAGTTCCGCTTTCTCCTGTGCGGGGAGCGGGGTGGTGATGGCAGCGGTGCCAGGATTTTCCAGGCGGTGGATGCCACGGTTGCAAGCGTGGATCAGCAGGCGGGCGGTCTGCTCGGTCTCCTCCATCAGCCAGGGGGCATCCGCGCGCTGGCTGCGTGCGTGCGGCAGCTGGAGCAGGGCATCCTCGGCCACGGCGCGGACGTCGTCGAGTGTGGCAGGTGTCACGCCGGCACCAATCGGGCGGCTGGTGCCGTGTGCCAGGAGGTGGAAGAGTTCCGTGGAGTTGCCGCGTTCGAGACCGCAGCGGCGGTAGGCGTCGCCCATGCGTAGCGTAAGGTCGCCGAGCACGCCGGCCTCGTCCTCGAAAATGTGCTGGTTGAGCGCCGCCGTGAGCGGTAGGTTGCGGTTGGCGGCGGTACACCACGACAGGGCCGCGCCGAGGAGAAAACCGGGGTAGCTCACCGGCAGGGTCTGCCAGTGACCGTGGTCACCCCAGTCGGTGATGAGATAGCCGCTGGCGCCATGCTGTAAGCCATGTTCGGCTGCGGACCATAGGTTGTCGCGCATGTTGCTGGTGCGGCCGGCCAGGCTGTTCCAGGCCGAGGTGCCGGGGCAGACATAAAAAGGGATCCCTGCGCCGGCAAAGAGGGCGGCATGCGCCGCAAAGGGGTGGTTGGCCTCGTACCCCCACTCCAGGGCCACACTGTCGCGCGGCAGCTCCGGCACCAGTTCCGGATGATGGAGGATGATGTCGCCCCAGAAGAGCATGGTCCGTCCGTGCGTTTGCACGAGTTGGTGGATCTTCAAGAGGAAATCCAGATAGACGCGGCCACCGCCGCGCCGGGCCACCTCGGCTTTGGACCGCCCATGCCCTAGGTCAAAGGTCTCGTCACAGCCGACATTGAAGCTGCGGCTGGAGAAGTTGGGCAGCAGTTCCGCATACCACGCCTGCAGTAGCGCCAGGGAGCGCGGGTCCGCGGGGTTGAGGCTGGTCGGGCCGGTGGTAACGCCGCCCCACGGGATGGGCGCGCCGCCGGTGGGGCATTCGGCCAGGTCGTTGTACTGCGGCAGCTTGAGCCAGCGCTCGAGATGGCCGAAGGAGTTCTGGTTGGGGACCAGGTCGATGCCACGGCCGCGGCAATAGGCGTCCAGCGCTTGGATTTCGGCGGCGGTCATGGGGCTGGCGGCCTGCCAGACGGCGGCGTGCTGGCGGTAGGCAAAGGTATGTTCTGTGTAGAGCTGCAGGTGGTTGATCTTCCACTCGGCGAACTGGTCGACCAACGCGAAGAGCGTGGCCAGGGTTGGGACCTTGTCGCGGCTAATGTCCAGCATGATGCCGCGCACCGGGAAGTCCGGTGCGTCCTCGATCCGGCAGGCCGGCAGCATGTCGCCGGCCAGGCGGATGATCTGGCGCAGGGTCATGGCGGCATAGAAGAGGCCGCTGGCGTCGGCGGCGGTGGCGCGGAGGGCGTCGGCGGTGATCGTGAGGGTGTAGCCTTGCGGCGGGGTGGCGCCGGGCAGGATGGCAAAGTGTATGGTGGCGGAGGGTGGGGCGTCAGCGGTGATTACCGGGCGCCAGCGCGGGCCGAGATCGTGTTCCAGGGCCTGCAGGGTGGGGAGTAGCGCCTCCGGCACGCCGGAAAGCAGCAGCTGGCCGCCCGGCGCCAGGTCAAAGGCGCCGGCGTCCATGACGCAGCAGCGCGGTTGTGGAACAAGCAGCAGGGGGGTGTTGGCCATGCGGTATAGTGCGCGAAGTGCGGCGGGAGCGTCAATTCCGAATCAGGTTTCAGGTTTCAGGGTTCAGGGGTCGGGGGTCA
>CAYSHQ010000064.1:5148-8894 GCA_964430835.1 uncultured Lentisphaerales bacterium | reverse complement strand
CCCCTTCGTCTATCGGTTAGGACGCTAGGTTCTCAACCTGGTAAGAGGGGTTCGACTCCCCTAGGGGGTGCCAAATATACAAAAACCCAGCTATTGCTGGGTTTTTTGCTTTTCGAGGATGCTCCATGAGTGCCACGCCTTTGTCGCCAGCCTCCCATCTCGACACCAATATCGCCCGGGTCCAGTCCGAGCTGGGCATTGCGCCGCGCCAGATTCTGGCCGTGGCCCAACTCTTCGCCGATGGCAACACCATCCCCTTCATCGCCCGCTACCGCAAAGAACAGCATGGCAACCTCGATGAAGTGCAAATCTCCAAGATCCAGGAGCGCCTCACCTATTACCGGGAGTTGGATGAGCGCAAGCAAACCATCCTGCAGTCGATCGAATCGCAAGGGAAGCTGACCGACGATCTGCGCAGCAAGCTCAGCGCCTGCGTCTCGAAGACCGACCTGGAAGACCTCTACCTCCCCTACAAGCCCAAGCGCCGCACACGCGCCATGATTGCCCGCGAACGTGGACTGGAGCCGCTGGCCCAGCGCATCCTGGAGCAAGCCGCCCACGCCGACCCGCAGGCCGAAGCCAGCGCCTTCCTCAACACGGAAAAAGGCGTCGAGTCGGTCGCCGTGGCTCTGGCCGGTGCCCGCGATATCGTGGCGGAAAGCGTGGCGGAGAATGCCGAAGTCCGCGGCTTTGTACGTACCGCGTTTGCCACGCAAAGCGCCGTGGTCTCGGAAGTCGTGGAGCCCAAGCCCACCGAACCGACCAAGTTCGAGCAGTACTACGACTTCCGCGAATCCGTGGCCACCATTCCGTCGCATCGCTTCCTGGCCATCCGGCGCGGCCAGACGGAAAACATCCTACGCGTGAAACTGACGCTCGACGCGGAACCGCTGCTGCGCCACATCGAGGAGACCTACGCGCTCAACCCCGCCTCCCCCTTTGGTCCGCATCTGAAACAGGCCATTGAGGACAGCTACAAGCGCCTGATCGCCGCCAGCGTGGAGCTCGACGTCACGGTCGAAATGAAACTCAAGGCTGATCGTGACGCCATTGGCATCTTTGGCGAGAACCTGCGCCACCTGCTGCTGCAAGCGCCGCTCGGCGACAAGAAGGTAATCGGCATTGATCCCGGCTTACGCACGGGGTGCAAGTGCGCCGCGCTGGATGCCACCGGCAAGTTTCTCGAAACGATTACCATCTACCCCTCGCAGGGCGAGCGCTCGGCGCAGGAGGCGCAGGTCGAAATCTGCAAACTGGTGGCCAAGCACCAGCCCACCGCCATTGCCATCGGCAATGGCACCGCCGGACGCGAAACCGAAACGCTCGTGCGCCAGACGCTGACCAAAGCCGGGCATAGCGAAGTGACCGTGGTGTCGGTCAATGAAGCCGGGGCCTCGGTTTACTCCGCCTCGGAGATTGCCCGCGACGAATTCCCGGAGCTCGACCTGACGATCCGCGGCGCCATCTCGATCGGCCGCCGGTTGCAGGATCCGCTGGCAGAGCTGGTCAAGATTGACCCCAAGTCCATCGGGGTCGGCCAATACCAGCACGACGTCTATCAGCCACTGCTGGCAGAGAAGCTCGACGAGATTGTGGTCTCCTGCGTGAACCATGTGGGCGTGGAGGCCAACACGGCCTCGGCGCCGCTGCTGGCGCGCGTGGCAGGGATCGGTCCGACACTGGCCAAGCGCCTGGTCGCCTACCGCGACGAGCACGGCCCCTTCCGCAGCCGCAAGGCGCTGGCCAAGGTCCCGGGGCTCGGCCCCAAGACCTTTGAGCAGGCCGCGGGGTTTCTGCGCATCCATGGCGCGGCCCATCCATTGGACGCCTCGGCCGTGCACCCCGAACGCTACGCCCTAGTGGAACAGATGGCTACGGACAGCGGCATCGCGCTGCAGGCGCTGCTCGGCAACACCACGGCCATTGACGCCATACCGCTGAAGAAGTATATCACCGAGAGCGTGGGCGAACCCACGCTGCGCGATATTGTGGCCGAACTGAAGAAGCCGGGCCGCGATCCGCGCGCCACCTTTGAAGCCCCCAAGTTTCTCGACGACGTCACGGCCATTGAGCACGTCAAACCCGGCATGGCGCTGGAAGGGGTCGTGACCAACGTGACCGCCTTCGGCGCGTTTGTGGATATTGGCGTGCATCAGGACGGACTCATCCACGTTTCGCAACTGGCCGACCGTTTCATCCGCGACCCGGCGGAAGTGGTTAAGGCCGGCGACCGGATCAAGGTCAAGGTGCTTGAGGTGGATCTGGCGCGCAAGCGGATCTCGCTGACGGCGCGCACGAACGCCGCACCGGCGCCTGCCGCCGCGCCTAGCGGCCAGCGGGCTGCGGCCGCCCCCAACCGTCCGGGTGCCCCGCGACCGGCAGGGAACAACCGCTCCCAGCCATCGCGCAGCGGTTTCTCCGCCAACCCGTTTGCGAATTTGTGACCCATGCTAGACACCCCCACCCTGCCGATCACGCCGCTAACGCTGCGCGGCGTCACGTTCGCGCCGGCGCTCTTCAGTGCGCCCATGGCGGGGCTCACGCACAGCGCCTTACGCCGCCTGCTGGCCGATTATGGCGGGTATGGGGCGCTCTGGACGGAGATGCTTTGTGTCCGGCACATTCTGACGGAGAACATCCAGACCTCCCCCTGGCTCAAGCGCCGCCCGCAGGAGGGGAAGGTGATCTATCAGCTGCTCATGAGCAGCGCGGACCGTCTGCCGGAGATTCTGGACCGGCTGGCGGCGCTGCGCCCGGATGGCATTGA
The DNA here is from genome assembly GCA_964430835.1 of uncultured Lentisphaerales bacterium. Taxonomy (GTDB): domain Bacteria; phylum Verrucomicrobiota; class Kiritimatiellia; order RFP12; family CAIWXQ01; genus CAIWXQ01. The sequence goes on along the minus strand of CAYSHQ010000064.1, from coordinate 6,127 downwards.
CCTGAACATGGCCTGTCCGGCTCCTGGCATTCGCCGGCAGGGCGGCGGGGCGGACTTGTTTGAAGACGAAGCACGGCTGCGGGAGATCCTGCGGGTGGTACGCGCCCACTTTACCGGCCCGCTTCTGATCAAGACGCGTCTGGGCCGTGAGACGCCGGCGTGGCGACAGATCTTCCGTGATCGTCTACGCTTGCTGGAAGACGAAGGGGTGGATGCGCTCACGCTGCATCCGCGTTTTGCCGAGGAGAAGCTCAAGCGTTCCGCGCGGCATGCCCTGTACGGCGAACTGGCAGCCAGCACGCGGCTACCCGTGATTGCCAGCGGTGATCTGGTGGGGCGGGAGCAGGCCGAGTCACTGGCGGGGCACCTGGCGCCCACGGCCGGGCTCATGTTTGGCCGGATTATCGCGGCGCAGCCGTGGTTCTTTGCGAAATGGCAGAATCCCGCGCTGGTCGTGGATTATCTGGATGCGTGGAACCGCCTCTGCGACTACATCAGCGAGGATTTCCCGGAGGTGAAGGCGCTGGAGCGGATCAAACAGATCACGCCGTACTTTGCGCGCAACCTCTATTTCGGCCACACCTTTTTTGCGAAGGTGGAGTCGGCGTTGGACCTGGCCACGGCGCGCGCTCGCGCCAGTGAATTTCTCGCGCAAGACCCGCAGATTGACCCACGCGTGGCCGTGAACGGGATTTAACGCTTCAGGATCACCGGCGGGAGATCCAGACGCACGGGGGTTCCCAGCGTGATCCCCTGCCCCAGCGTATGTGCATCCCAGTTGCAGAGCCGAAAGCAGCCGTGCGATTCCATGTTGCCAATGGTCTCGGGGTGTGGGGTGCCATGCATACCGTAGCCCGGTTGGCTCAGAGAAACCCAGTAGTCCCCGACCGGATTGCGCGGACCGGGTGGCAGGATTAATTTGCGCCCGATCTGCTGCGCGCGTGCGGATTCCGGAAAATTGACCGGATCAAAGGTGTAG
>CAYSHQ010000064.1:0-5138 GCA_964430835.1 uncultured Lentisphaerales bacterium | reverse complement strand
CACATTCACCACCCGCAACTCCCCCACCGGCACCTTGGCCCGTTCCCGCGCAATCGAACAGGGGAAAGAGCAGACCATGCGCCCCCTGGCGTCGTAGCCGCGCAACCGGAAGCACTCGGTATCCACCACGACTTGCTTGACGTCAAACTTGACCGACTCCGGCCGGATATTCGGCACGCAGAGGCGGCGGCCGACCAGCCCGGCGCCCCAATTGGTGACCCCCGGATTCAGGCGCCGTAAAAAGCCGTCGGTGGCATGAAACTTTTCCGAGAGCCATTCGGGCAGGGAGTGGCAGGCCAGGGCCGGCAGCTTGGCGGCCTCCTCCCAATCGGCAGGCGCCGGGCCGACCTGGGCCAGATCACTGGCGGTCACATCGTACCAGACAAAAGCCGGTGCCGGGTCCTCAAGCAATTGCCGCCGCGCCTCGGGCTCCGGGCAGGCATTCGTAGTGATATAGCGGAAGTCCAACAAGGCCTGCAGGGTCTTGCGGCCGGGCTGACCGTCAATCAAGCCGACACCAAAGCCACGCCGGTCCAGGGCGATCTGGATGGTAGCCATTTCCCGTGTAGCTTTGGTCAAAACAGGCTCAGCGCGTACCGGCGCACTCACCGTAGGCTCGGTCCGCACGGACTCGGTCCGCACGGGCATGGTCGTCCCCCCCGGCTTGAGCAGGGGCGCAGCCACCGCCTCAACGGCCGCAGGCGGGGGGGAGGTTGGCGCCCGATATGCTTCCGCATAGACTGCTACCACGCCCTGCAACTGATCCGGCAACTGCTCTACCCCCTGACCACGTGCAGCCCAGACAAGCAAGCCGGCCAACGCCAACAGCAGCAGATGATGGATCTTCCCGACGCGCATGGCCTTCAAGATACTGCCATTGGTCCTAGAGGCCAAGCAGGAATACCGGGTGGCGATCAAGGCACCGGACGCCCCATCATCCCGTCAATATCGCGCTTCCAGCCATCGTGCAGGGGGGTGGCATCGCCCAACTGGCGGGTGATCAGGGTCATTTGCGCGGCCGCCTCGACCAGTTCGAGGCGGTCAAACGCCCGCAGGAGGGTATCGCCCAGCGCCACCACGCCATGGTTCTGCAGCAGGACAATATCGGCCGCGCGCGCCTGCGTGGCCACCTGGCCGGCCAGTTCCATTGTGCCCATCAAGGCATACGGTGCCAGCGCAATGCGGTGCAACAGGGCGTAACTCTCCGCGATCAGCTCGCAATTGATCGGCAGGCCGGAAAGGGAAAAGGCGGTGGCGATGGTCGGATGGGCATGCACGATGGCATGGACGTCTGGACGCGCCTGATAAATGGCCAGATGCATGCCGGACTCGATGCTGGGTTTGAGTTCCGGCGTGTGATTCACACCGTCCAGTCCCATCAGCAGAATCTGTCGTCCGGTCAGGCGCGCCTTATCCAGCGCAGAGGGCGTAATGGCAATGCGCTGGTCAGCCAGACGCACCGAGATATTCCCCCCGGAGGTAGTGGTCAACTTCTGCCGGTACAAGCGCCGCATAAAGTAGGCCACTTCACTACATTCGTTATGAGCATTCATAAAGCTGCGACTCCTGGCCCAGGAGGATAGCAAAGATTCGCCGTCGCCGCGTGGAATTAATGGATGATATTTCCATTGCGCAAAGCGACGACAGGGGCGTAGACTACTCGAAGATGGTGTATGGGTTTGGCTGACGGGGGTTGAAGCCGCAGGGCTCGTTGGCCGCGGCGGGAAGTGATGCGCAACGCCCCCCAGCCATATCGTTGCCTCCATGGGGTGTGGAGCCGCGCGATGCAGGAAGTCCTAAAAAAAATTGTAGCCACCGAGGCGGAAGCCCGGCGGCAGGTGCAGGCTGCTCAGGCCGAAGCCGGGCAGTTACTGGCGCGTGCGCGTCTGGAAGCCCAGGGCATACGGGAGCGCGCCAACCAGGACGTACGGGTGGCGGTCGCGGACTTGCTGGCCGCCAACGAGGCCGAGGCCAACACCGAGAAGACACACGCGCTGGACGAGGCCGCCGCACGCCTCCGCGCGGCATGCCACCTGCCTGACGACACAGTCCGGCAAGCGGTAGCAGCCGTCCTGCGGTGTGTCTGCGGCCAGGAGGATCCGCCATGATGCGCCCACCCGTGATTGACCGGGACTACCTTTGCGCCCGCCTCCATGCGCGCCGCAGCCGCATCGCTGATGGCGAACGGCTGCAGGAACGCAGCCGCAGCCGCTCGCTGGCGGAGCTTGCACGAACCTTGAACATGGGGCGCCCCGTGCGCAGCGCCGCCGCGCTGCAGCGTGAAGTCGTCACGCGTCTGGGCGCCGAGCTGGCAGATGTGATGGCGCACCTGGAACCTAACAGCCGCATGTTCATCGCCGCGCTCCTTTCCCGGCTGCAAGTTGAAAACACAAAAGTGCTGCTACGGGCCCATCTACTCAACGTGCCGCCGGAGCGTGTGCGGGCGAGCCTCATCCCCCTTCCTGCGGCCTATACCCCGGATGTGCCGGCATTACTAGCCGCGCCCACGTGGCCGGTCTTTATCGCCGCGCTACCACCCGGGCGAATACGCGACAGACTTTTCGTGGCCAGCGCCGGTATGGGGCAGCCGCTCATACCGTTCCTGCTCGAGACCGCCCTCGAGTCGGGATACCTCGAGGAACTGATGACCGCCGCGCGCCAGCTTGCGCTGACCGATCAGGAGGAGGTGGCTCCGCTTCTGCGCCAGGAAGTTTGGACCGCACAATTCCTCGCGGTCTTACGAGGACGGTTTCACTATCACCTGCCGGCTGCCGCCCTGCAACATGCCATGGTGCCAAGGAAAAGCAGACCAGCACGCTGGCTACGCCTGCTGCTGGAGGCCCCGGATGCCGCGACCGCAGCCGCTCTGGGGTATGGCGTCGTGTTGGATCGGCGCCCGGCTGCATCCGCGCTGAGCGACATCGCGCACCTGGAAGCCCTGACCTGGAAGCGCTATGCCCGGCTTGCCACCCAGGTCTTCCGGCGCAGCCAGATGGGGATTGGTACGGTCGCCGGATATTTTGGCTTGCGCCGCGTGGAGGTGGCGAACCTGATTACGCTTTCGGAAGGGATCCGACTGGGGCTGGAAGAGACACTCATTTTCGCACACCTGATCACGCCCACACCGCCGGAGGCCACCCATGTTTAGGCCGGAGCCCATGACGCGCATACGAATCGTGCTGCTGTCGCGGGACGAGCGTGCCGTGCTGTGGCAACTAGGGGCCGACGGCATCATCGAACTGGCGGCTAGTCCGGACGACGAAACCGGCATACCGCTGGCGCGGCAGGACTGCACCACCGCCTTGTCCCAAATGGATAACCTGTCTGGCCGCCTCGAACGTCTGCGCGAGGTCCTCACGCTCACGCCAGCTAGCCCGACCGCTGAGGGACGATGCCTGAATCTCACACAGGTCGAACAGAGCCTCCAGGCCATGGAGGCACAGCTTGGCGAACTGCCGGCAGAGCGCCACCAACTAGCCCAGCAGGTGACAGAAAAGCAGGCAGCCCGCGCGCGGGCGGAGATCGTGCCAGGTCTAACCCTGCCGCCCTTCGCGCCCGAGGAGTCGTCGTTCCTGCATTTTGCCGTCGGCTCGCTACCTGCCACCGGAACGCTCCAGCTGGGTGCCGAGGGGCGTGCCGTGGTGATTCCGCTGGCTGCCGCGGGTGACAGAAAGCGCATGCTCATCATCGTCCCGCGCAGGGATCAAAAGACGTTGCACCAGACGCTGCAGCAGGCAGGCTTTCAGCAGGATCTGGCCGCGGGGGGCGGGATAGCGACTTCGGGCGTCGATTGGGAAGTTCTGCAACGCGAATATGAGCAGGTGCAGGCGCGGCTCACGGAAACAACCGCCAAGCTGCACGTGTTGGCAACGAAGTTCGCCCCCATCTGGGCATCCGCGGCCTGCACCCTCAAAACAGAGCGTTGTTTGTTGGACGCCGCAGCCCAGCTGTCACGTACTGCGGCGGCGACCTTGATCACCGGCTGGGTGCCGCAAGCTTCCGTACCGCAGTTGGAGCGATCACTGCGCGCCCGAACACAGGGACGTTACGTCATCACCGCGACCGACCCGGAAAAACCGGAGGAAGACGTACCGGTCCTGATCCGGCACGCGCGTCTACTGCGCCCCTTTGGCGCGCTGGTGCGCGGCTTCGGGCTGCCACACTACTGGGAAGTGGAGCCCACGCCATTCGTAGCCATCAGTTATATCCTGATGTTCGGCATGATGTTCGGCGACGTCGGCCACGGCTTTCTCTTAGTGGCAGGTGGGGCGATCGCGCGATGGGCGAGTCGGCAGGAGACCGTACGCGATGCCGGTGTTCTGCTGGTAACGGGGGGGGGGCGAGCATGCTGTTCGGGGCCCTATACGGCAGCCACTTCGGCCTGGAGGCCACCCGCGCCTGGGCCCTGTGGCGCGACCCGCTCGCGGGCGACCCCGTACGACTGATGGCGGTAGCCGTCTACACAGGCAGCGTGATGATCAGCATCGGACTGCTGCTGAACATCATCAACCGGATCCGTGGCCGGGACATCATCGGAGCGTGGCTGGGTGGGTGCGGCGTGGCCGGCATCGTATTCTACTGGGGCGCACTGGCGCTCCTGACCAGCTATGAGCGCCTGCGAGCCGCCCACCTGCTGGTGGCCGCGATCGGGCTCTTCCTGGCGGTGCCCGTGGTTGCTTGGTTACTGCGCAAACCGCTTGAACACAGGTGCCAGCGTCGGGGCGGCTCCTTGGTCGAGACCCACAGCTGGCAGACCGAATTGGCAGAAACGCTGGTAGAAGCATTCGAAGTCGTCTTGAGCTACCTCGCCAACACGATCAGCTTTGTGCGTCTGGCCGCCTATGCCATGAGCCATGCCGCCCTGCTACTGTCCGTCTTTCTGGTCGCGGAGATGGTACGCGCCTGGCCGGGTGGAGCGGTTTGGGCGATTCTGGTGATCACCCTTGGGAACCTGGGCGTGCTGCTCCTGGAAGGCGTGATCGCCGCCATGCAGGCCCTGCGCTTGGAATATTACGAGTTTTTCAGCAAGTTCTATGTCGGCGGCGGCCGAGCCTTCACACCATTCCGCCTGCCGGAAACCCACCTCAGGGCCCAGCGGCCCTGACACACAGGAGGATTCTATGAAAACGATGAAAAAG
>CAYSHQ010000063.1:0-8969 GCA_964430835.1 uncultured Lentisphaerales bacterium | reverse complement strand
GCCTGGAACGCCTCGACCTGTGTGACCACAAGGCCGTCAAAGACTACCTCGATGCGCGGCAACCGCGAATACTCGTGCATTGCGCGGCGGAACGGCGTCCGGACCAGAGTGAGCGGGCCCCCGAAGCCACCTTGCGCCTGAACGTGGAGGCCACGGCCCGGTTGGCAAAATGGGCGGCGGTCAACGGTGCCTGGCTGATCTATCTCTCCACGGACTACGTGTTTGATGGCGTCACCCCTCCCTATGTACCCGAAGCACCTACCAATCCGCTAAACTTCTACGGACGCAGCAAGCGCGACGGCGAACTGGCGGTCTGGGCGGAAACATCAGATGCCAGTGTGCTGCGCGTTCCCATCCTCTACGGCGAAGTGGAACGTCTGGAGGAATCCGCCGTGACCGATCTGGCGCGGCAAATCCGGGAGGCCGCTGGGGCCCCCTTGACCATCGAGGACTGGGCCACGCGGTACCCAACTTATGTAGTGGATGTGGCCGTAGTACTGCGCCAGATGATCCAGTACCGCCTGCGGCAGCCGGAGTTCCGCGGCACCTTTCACTGGTCCGGTGCGGAAGCCCTGACCAAATTCGGCATGGCTCGAGTGATCGCAGGATTCCTCGGCACCCCGATCGACACCTTGCGCGCGGACCCACTTCCGCCCGCCGGCGCACCACGCCCCAAGGATTGTCATCTGGACTGTTCCGACCTCGAGCGCCTGCAGATCGGGCAGCGATCCCCCTTCGCCCCGACCATCGAACGGATCTTACAGCAGCACCGATAAGCGCGGACCTCATGCCATCCTGGACCTCACGACTGCTACGCTGGTATACCGCCCACCGGCGTGAACTACCTTGGCGCGGCCATCCCGATCCGTACGCCGTATGGATCAGCGAAATCATGCTGCAGCAGACCCGCATTACCACGGTACGCCCCTATTTTCAGCGATTCCTGGCGCGCTTTCCCTCGGTGGGGGAACTGGCCCACGCACCGCTGGCGGACGTGCTCAAGCAATGGGAAGGGCTCGGGTATTACTCGCGCGCGCGCCATCTGCAGGCCGCCGCGCGCCAGATCCTCCTACAGCACGCCGGTCAGATCCCCCGCACCGCGTGCGCGCTAGCCGCGTTGCCGGGGATCGGCCCCTATACCGCCGCCGCCGTTGCGAGCATCTGCTTTGGCGAACAGATCCCCGTGGTTGATGGCAACGTGGCACGCGTCTGCAGCCGCTATCTGGGGTGGGGCGACGACTTCCGGCAACCGCGTGCCCGGCGCAAACTGGCCGCCTGGCTACAGCCCGCCCTGACAGCCAGCGCAACGCCGGGCGATCTCAACCAAGCCCTCATGGAACTCGGCGAACGCCTCTGCCTGCCGCGCACCCCGGCCTGTACCCCCTGCCCGCTGGCTGCCACCTGCCACGCCTGCCAGACCAGCACCCAGGCCAACTTCCCCTGCCGTCCGAAACCCCGTGCCATCCCGACCCGCCATGCCAGCGCCGTGATCCTGCGCCGTCGCCACCGCTGGCTGCTGGTGCAACGCCCCGCCAACGGGTTGCTAGGCGGCTTCTGGGAACTGCCTGGCGGGGAGGCTCCGCATGCAGCCGATGCACGTATGGCCAGCGCAGCCGTACGCCGGCAAACCGGTTTAACCCCGGTGGGGCTGACTTATCTCGGTGCCTGGGAGCATCGCTTCACCCACTTCCTCCTGAACCTTCAGGTGTATGCCTGCCATCGCGCCACCGGCCGACTGGCATCACCGGAGTATGGCGCACGGGCGCAATGGGTGTCGCTGAACGAAATGGACCAACTTCCCGTATCAACGCTCCATCGGCGGGTGCTGACGCAACGCCACCGCCAAACAACCGCAAGCAGGGCAAAACAAAAGTGAACCAATCCGCCGCCGAACGCCTGGCCATCCCCAGCTCGCGCAACTTGCGCTTGCGCAGCCAAACCCTGCAAGCCTGCCGCGAATTTTTCTGGAGTGCTGGCTTTGCCGAAGTCGAAACCCCCGTGCGCATCCCCGCACCCGCGCCGGAAATGCACATTCATGCCCCTCCCAGCGGCAGCTCCTGGCTGCGCACCTCCCCCGAGCTTCACATGAAACGGCTCCTGGCCGCCGGCGAGGAGCGCATCTTCCAACTCGGCCCCTGTTTCCGCGAAGGCGAACGCGGCAAACGTCATGCACCGGAATTTACCATGCTGGAGTGGTACCGGCGCCACGCCGATTACACCGACATCCTGCGCGATTGCCAGTCGCTGATCCGCCACGTGGTGCGCCGCGTGACCGGTGGCAGTTGCGTGGCCTGGAACGAGCGCCCCCTGGACGTCGCGCAACCTTGGTATCAGTTAACCGTACAGGACGCCTACCGGCAATACGCTGGCTGGGACCCCGTCGTATCATTCGATGCCGACCGCTTTGATCTGGACATGGTCCAGGTGATCGAGCCGTCGCTGCCCCGCGACCGCCCCTGCATCCTGATCGATTACCCCGCACCGGCAGCGGCGCTGGCGCGCCTGCGTCCCGATCAACCGACTGTCGCGGAGCGCTGGGAACTCTATCTGGGCGGGTTGGAGATTGCTAATGCCTACAGTGAATTGACAGATGCCACGGAACAACGGGCACGCTTTACCGGCTGCAATGCCGCGCGCCTGCAGTCGGGGGCACCCGCCTATCCGCTGGACGAACCGTTCCTGCAAGCATTACAAAGCGGCCTGCCCCCCTGCGGCGGCATTGCGCTGGGCCTCGATCGCCTGGTAATGGTACTCTGCCATGCCCAGACGATTGACGAGGTGCGGGCGTTCTGTCCGCCGCCTGAGCGCTAGGCGACCAACCGGCGCCAAACAACCCGCCACCGCCCCATCGCGCCATCAGTTTTGCTGGAATGACTGATCGAGTTCAGTGTTCGGACGGCCGCCGTAGAGTTGCACGGCATACAGACAGCCCAGCCCGATCACCAAGATGATGCAAGCTGCCGCTACCGCAATAAACCACCCCGTGCCGCGCTCTGGGGCCACCGGCGCAAAGCCCATGGGCGGGGCCATCGGCGTGCCGGCGACCTCTGCGCCAACCGCCTCCTCGCCGGTTGTCACCCCGCCGGCCACCGGCGCATTGGGGCGCTTCACGCGAATGGTTTTCTTATTGGCTGCAGCATCAACCGCACCCGGCACCGCTGCGGCGGCAGCAGCCGCCGCGGCACTCTCCGGCACCGCCTTGGCGCCCATCACCGAAACCTTAACCGTGGACATCTCGCCCGGGCGCTTCAATTTAATCGTCTTCGGTGCCGCACCATCAGCCGACGCGGCCGACTCCTGCGGGGGCACCGACATCGCCGACTCCAGCGGAATACGCGACGTGCCGATCTTGCCCGTGGCCTTGGGGGCGGCTACGGCACCACTCAGCTCCGCCTGCGCAATCTGCTGCGTGCCACCCTGCGTCACAGTCACCGGTTTGACCTTGATCGTCTTGGGACCGAGCCCCGCGATGTCCGGAATCTGAGCCGTTTGCGACGGCATCTGAATCCGTGAGGTCATACGCTTCACCGTCGGATTCGGATCCGCCAGCACACCCGACAACCCGGCGGTGGCTTTCTTCACCATCGGATCTACACCGCTGCCGGAAATCTGGCCGGTACGCTTCTTGCCCACGGCAGGCTCGCCTTCGCCGCTCAATATGGCAATACGCGCCGTCATACGCTTGATCGCCTCTGTCGCGTCTAAACTCCCGGCTGCGGAAGCTGCAGCGGGCTTCGCGGCGGCAGGCAGCGAGCTTCCGCTCGAGGCCACCGTGATGGGCTTGAGCCGTACCGTACGCGGAGCGGACGAAGCAGCGCCCTCTGCCGAGGCCGCCTCGGACGGCGCACGAAAGGTTGGCGGCACTGCCTTAGGTGGAATCGCACCCGGCACACCCGGATTGGTCGGATTGTCTGCCATAGAGACCCTTCCCCTTCCTCATTGCTACGCAACTACAGGCCTACACCATCATCAATTCCGTTTCCTTGGCCTTGACTTCCGCATCAATCTTGACGATGTGCGCATCGGTGCTCTTTTGCACTTCGGCCAGCGCCTGATCGCGCTCATCTTCTGAAACCTTGCCATTCTTTTGCAACGCCTTGACCGCCTCATTGGCATCGCGCCGCACATTCCGGATTGCCACGCGGGCTTCCTCCGCCTGCCGGCGCGCCACTTTCACAATCTCCTTGCGCCGCTCCTCGCTCAGCTCCGGAATCGGAATACGAATCACGCGCCCGTCATTCCGCGGGGTCACGCCCAGGTTCGCCGCCAGAATGGCCTTCTCGATGTCCGCATGCGCCGTCGGATCATACGGATTCACGACCAACAACCGCGGCTCAGGCGCAGAAATACCAGCAATGTCCCGTAACCGGGTGGGTGTGCCATAATAGGCCACCTGGACATTCTCCACCAGCGCGGGCGAAGCCTTGCCCGTGCGCAGTCCGGCGAACTGATCCTTCAGCACCTTCGCCGTGTTGTCCATCTTCTCTTCGACATCCAACAGCACTTCATCCAGACTGTCCATGGCGTTACTCCTGTCGGCTTTGCGAGCGGGAAATCGCGGTCACCAACGTGCCCACGCGTTCTCCACGCACCACACGTGCCAGCGCATTCTTATCGAAGAAATCACAAACCACGATCGGCACCCCGTTATCCATGCACAAAGCAAAGGCGGCCGAGTCCATCACGCGCAACCGCCGCTCGAGTGCTTCCTGGTACCCCAGCACGGTGTAGCGCCGTGCCTGCGGGTTCGTGTCCGGGTTGTCCGAGTAAATACCATCGACCTTGGTCGCCTTGATCAGCACCTCCGCACCGATTTCACTGGCTCGCAGCGCCGCAGCCGTGTCCGTGCTGAAATACGGGTTACCGGTCCCGCCCGCAAAAATTACGATGCGCCCTTTTTCCAGATGGCGTAAGGCCCGACGCTGCACAAACCCTTCGGCCACCTTGGGCATCTCGATGGCAGTCTGCACGCGCGTCTGCACCCCGATCTGTTCCAGCGCATTCTGCAGTGCGAGGCCGTTGATGATGGTGGCCAGCATGCCCATATAATCGCCGGAGGTGCGCGCGATCCCGCGGGATTCCCCCTGGATGCCGCGGAAGTTTTTGCCCCCCCCCACGACAATCGCGATCTGCACGCCCAGTTCCGCTACCGCCTTCACGCGCGCGGCAATCCCGGCCACAATCGCCAGATCAATGCTCTCACCCTTGCCTGGATTACCCAGCACTTCCCCGCTGAGCTTCAGCAGGACCCGCTTATACTTGATGGCTTTATCTTTTCGCACGGCCGGTAGCTGCCCCTTTTTAGGAAACGTGGTTCCGTGATGTGCCATCCTACTCCAACCGCCACCGCCGAACAACAGAAAACCGAGACGCCATAATTGGCGGAGAGGGAGGGATTCGAACCCTCGGTACCAGCTTTAAACCGGTACGGCGGTTTAGCAAACCACTGCTTTCAGCCACTCAGCCACCTCTCCAGATGGAACTGTCAGCAAGTCGTGACGGCAAGATACTACGTCAGCCGATAGAGGCCACGCAAGCGGAAAGCGGATGCTTTGAGAAAATCATCAAAAATCATCAGCCGCCGGTCGGCCGCGGCCCTCACCCGCGCGCGTGCCCGCCGTCCGCGTCAGGCTCTTCGAGCGCGCCGCCCACCCGCTTGAGTGAACGCGCCAGCACAATCAGCAGAATCAGGACCGCCAGAATGATCGCACCGGTCAGAAACGCCGGGTTGTTCAGCCAGGCACCGAAACCGGCGCGGGCCGACTGATAGGCAGCATGCTCACAGGGGGGGGCCAGCGTGCGCAACGCGGGGTGCACCCCCTGCCGGATCGACGTCAGAACCGCGGCCAGATCATACACCGGAGCCTCCAGGTTCGCCCCTCCGTATAGCAGGCGATACGAACGCCCCGGTTCAGCCAACCACACTACCTGATGGACCGGTCCGAAGCCGCACAGCTTCACCTCCGCCAACGGCGGATTATCCCCATTCACCACCGTCACGCGCAACTTCTCGACCCGTGTTTCCGGAAAACACAACGCCAACTCCGTCTTGGCAAAGCCCGGCAGCTCCACATCCATCACCCGGGCCTCGGCCAGATCACGCCAGCGCGACACGCCATGCTCCACCACGGGCACCTGAACGCGGGCGACACGACTGTAGTTCTTAGATCGGCTCGTCAGCACCAACCGGTTCAGGGGCATCCGCCCGGTCTCAACCGTGAACTCGGTGCTCTTTTCCGGCCCATTCTCCATCACGCTTGGCGCAGGCAGAGCCCATTCGCGAGACACTTCGCGCGCCCGCTCCACCACGGTTTCGTTCCGCCAAAAAGCAAGTCGATCCATTCGGAAAGGCGTAGTCCGGAACTCCTGTGCGCGCACCTCGGCCCCTGCGTCCCGTCCGCCCTGCTGGCTGACCAGTTGAATGTACGGTTGGATCCGCGCCTCCGTGGCATTGCCAAGCTCAACGCTAAACTGCGGCCCGGAACCCGCCGGCAGCACCACGTCCGTCCGCCGCACGTCCAGATAGCGACTGTAGTCATAAATATCGCCCCCCTGCACTAAGGTCTGCCAAGGTGCGCCATCCCGGCGTCCCCGCACAGTGACCGACCGGATAAAATCGCGCAAGGGCGTTTCAACCGTAAAACCGTCAGCCCGCGCCGCGGCGTCCTCCAGCACGAATTCGGCCTCAATCCGGTTACCGGGCAGCTCCTGTAGCGCCGTCGCCCGCGCCGCGATGGGGCGACGCACGCGGCGTGTCTCATTGCTCAAGACCTTCTCGATGGCGCAGGGGACCTCCATGCCGCGATCATCCAGGACCCGGACGTCCACATAGCCGTCTGCGGCAAAACGGTGCAGCGCCTCATCCAAGGGTGCGGCCACCGCCTCGGTGCGGGTGGGCACCGCGCCCTCCACGTGGCGGACAAAGCGGAACTGGTTGGAATTTACCGCGCCCAGCGTCAGCAGCGGCAGAGCGACCACCAAAATCAGCAGAACAGCTTTCACGAGGGCTTTCCTTCCGTAGCGGGTTGAAAACGTTGCCGACATTTAAGATAGACAAACGCGGCCAGCAACAGCATCACCCCCAGCACAATAAAGGCCACAATCTTGTAGAGAGCCTCCAGGTGCGCCAAGTCCACAAAGAAGATCTTCCAGGTCACCACCGCGAACCCTAGCAGACCGACATAGCGCAACCCGGGAACCCCGCGCCGCAAACCGAAGACCAGCAACGTAAGGGCGTACGCCGCACAGAGCAGCGCAAGACGACCCGCGCGCAGCCCGGGCACAAACCGTCCCAGCAACGTGTTGACTTCCAGCGACAGGTAGATAAACAGCAGGACCAACCCGGCAATGCCGGTCACCAACCCGACCAGGCGTCCGGGTTCCCGCCCGCGTGTCTGTGCAAAAACCAGACCGAACAGGGCCAAACAGAGACCGAAATCGACCAAGCGGATCAAGGCTGGGCCGACCACGTAGTCGCCCGCATACCACCATGCGGTGGTGTCCAAGGACCAGCCATCCATGTCGAACCCTAACAACTTGATGAGCATACCGCCCGCAAGCAGTCCCAGCGCAATCGGCAGCCAGCCGGCCACCACTTGCCGTGCTACGAGCAGCAGGCACAGCCCCAGCGCAAACCAGGCCAGTGTCATGGCCGGGACAGCCAGCGAGGGGTAGAAGAACCCGCAGGTGCGGTAGAGCTCGAAATGGGCGTAGACAAAGAGCACTGCGCCGCCCAACACCGCGATGAGCATGCTGGCCTGGCCCTGCCAGGCAGCGGAGGCCATGTCGTTTTCGGGCGCCACCGCGAGCGCACCCTTGGCGGGCGGGCGGCGCAACAGTTGCCAGGCGCCCGCCAAGGCAGCGATCGGCACGCCGATGGCGAGCACACGTTCGCCGAAGATCTTCAGATAGGCCGTCCAGGTCATATCCGTCGGCAGGTGCCCTTGGAACTGCGCCTGCAGGTCCAAGCAGGCCAACCGCCCGATGGACAGCAGGCAGGCCGCCGACCCCAGCAGGCGTAAGAACCTGCTCTCGATCTTGCCGGCGAGCCAGAGCATTACCACCCCCTGCAAAGCCCAACTGGCCGTAACCCACTGCCGGGACAAGGCCAGTGGTGGTGTCAGCGCCGTGAAGAGCGCGGCCATGGCCAGGAAAGTATAGAGCAGCCCGCGATCTTTGCGTCCGCCGGCCAGGAAGAGTCGCGCCAGCACAATGAAGAACGCCGCCAGCGCCAGCGCCGGGAGGGCCGCAAACTTCGCCGGGTGGGCATACGTGATGACATAGTGTGTCAGCCCGAAGAACATCAGCGCGTTGGCCATAATCCCAAGCAATTCCAGCAGGCCGGCCTTCTGGCGATGCACCAGGTTATGCAGGATCATCACCGCAGCATAGAGCACGAAGAAAGCGATCAGGAAGGGGAGCACCCCCGCTAAATCGGCTGCCACATATTGCCGCTCGCTGGCGACCGCCGCCCAGCAACCCCTGCCCCGCCAGATGATAGGGCGTGCCTACCAGACGGACACCGCCCACCAGCATCGCCACGCCTGCCAGGATGCTGAGCGCCACACGAGCCTGCGGCCCCAGCAAGCCGTGATCAATGGAATACTTCAGGAAGAATCCAACGCCGACCACCACCACCAAGATGCCACCGCGCAAAAGCCAGTTCGTGGCCACGGCATACTCCCACGACATGCCCGGCCGGCGGAATTCATCGCCGATCACAATCCAGTTCCAGATCTTCTTCAGGGCCGCCTCGGCCTTGGCTTGCATTTCGTTCGGTTCTACCGGCGTGGTCAACGGCAGGGATGGCACGGCCGGCCACGGTACCGGCGTCGGAACCGGGCGAATCAGCGGGGGCGTGGGCCTGCGCAGCTCCGCCGACAGCGCTGCCGGCGTGATGGCCGGGGCAGGTGCCAATGTGGTGGCGGGGGCGGGCGTTGATCACGCGGGCCGGACTGCGCTCAGTCCGG
>CAYSHQ010000062.1:0-8993 GCA_964430835.1 uncultured Lentisphaerales bacterium | reverse complement strand
ACCTGCCGCACATCCCTTCCTGTCACCTAGCACCTACCACCTAACACCTTTCTCTTCCCGTCCCCTAACGCCTAGCACCTAACACCTTCTCTTCCCGTCCACCCGGCGTCAGCAACAAAGAACGAAGCACCACGAACCACGAACACCTACCACCTACCACCTAGCACCTTTCTCTTGCCGTCCTCCGCCCGGCCGGCTCAGGCCACGGCCGCGCGGGCGGCCTCGGCGGACAACCCCGCCTCGCTCTGCAGGAACTGCTCCAAATGCTGGGACAAACGCGCGTGTCCCAACGCATGCAACCGCCCTTCCGCCGCAAAGATCTGCGCGGCCAACGCCTGATAGCGCTGAAAAGGCGAAGCGTCCCCCACCTGCCACAGCAGCGCGGCGGCCCGCGGAAACCGCCCGCGGTTATGCACCAACTCCCAGCAACGCGCCACTTGCTGCAGCCGCGTGATCTCCGCAAAGCCAAGGCAATCGCTGGCCAGCAGCTCATACGGCGGCGCAGGATTAAACACCAGGTTGGTAAAACGTGACTCCCCCGCCAAGGGCGTGCCCGGCAGGCGCTTGAGCAGATTTACCTGCAACTCGGGGAAGTCGAAGGTCCGCACCAACCGGTCAAACCCCGCTGCAAATGAAGCCACGTCCTCACCCGGCAGGCCAAAAATCAAGTCGGCATGCACCGTAGCCTGCGTCGCCTGCGCCAGGAACGTCAGCGTCTCCAGCATCGTCGCGTTAGCCACGCTGCGGCCAATCGCCCGCGCCACGGACTCATTCAGCGTCTGCACCCCCACTTCCAGATGCAGGACTCCGGGTGGAAAAGCCGCTAGCCGCTGGCGCAGCGCCGCCGACAGACGGCACGGCATGATCTCGAAATGCAGTTGCAAGCGCCCGGGATGGCGGGCCAGGAAGAAGTCCAGCAGTTCACAGGCCTGCTCGTCGCAAACATTCAAACTCCGGTCGAGAAACCGCAGGGCGCGTACCCCGCGCGCCAACAAGCGCTCCAGCGCCGGCAGCAGTTGTGCCAGCGGGATCTGCCGCAGCCCGCTGCTGCCGGAGGTGCAATAAGCGCAAGGGAAGGGACACCCCCGCGAGCTTTCCGCAAAGATGGTACGACAGGCAATATCATGGTCCGTGTACTGATCGTACGGCAACAGCAGGGTCGCCGGATCTTCCGGGGCCGCCTGCAGCAGACGCGGCCGGGCCGTCTGGTCGAGCGCCGCCGGCGATTCAAGTGCCTCGCGGCAAATCTGACGGAATACGCGTTCCCCCTCGCCCACCACCAGATCATCCGCCAGCCCCTGCCAATCCGCCGTGCTCCCGGCCACGATCTCCGGCCCGCCCAGCACAAGGTGCATGCGGGGGGCCACCCGCCGCAGGATGGCCAGCGTCTCCCGCACCAAGCGCGTATTCCAGAGATAGACCGAGAAGCCCGTCACCACCGGCGCGCGTGATACAATTTCCGCGGCCAGTTGAAAGGGCTGCACATCCAGATCCGTTTCCAGGATCGCGGCCTGAGCCCGATACGCCCCCAGGTTCGCCAGCAGCGATCGCGCCGCAAAGGCACAGTGGCCATAGCGGGCATTCACCGCCACGAGCAGGATCGAAGATGGGTTCGGCTGCATATCCGTCCAAGCATAGCAGGTTTGCCAACACGCGCCCAGCCCGGCCCCAACCTGCGGCAGATTGGGCCCCCCCTGAACTGCGGAAGATTGGGGGGGGTGGATGCTTGGATGAATGAGATAACCGCGGAAACAAGCAGTTCCCTGCGATCCCGGGAGGGAACGCGACATCAATCGGTGCTTGATGAATCAAGTGCAATCAATGTGTGTGAATTGGTCATGCCTGCGCGAGGTTGGCCAATCTTCCAGTCTTCCATTCTTCCAACTCCCGCAGTTTGAGGGGCGGCAATTCCGGTTGACAGTCCGCGCCCCATAGCGTAATAGATGCAGCCATGAAGATTCTCATCACAGGCGCCCTGGGGCAATTAGGCCGGGATTGCACCCGCGAGCTGCAACACGCACACACCGTCACCGCGCTGGACCTTCCCGACCTAGACATTGCTGATGCCAACCAGGTGCGGCAGGTGATGGCGCACCTTCGCCCCGACGTGGTGCTGAATTGCGCCGCCTACACCCGCGTGGACGACTGCGAGGAGCACCGGGAGGAGGCGTGGCGCGTGAATGCCACCGGGCCGGCCGTGCTGGCGCAGGCCGCGGCGGCAGGCGGCGCCCGCCTGATCCACATCTCCACCGATTATGTCTTTGACGGGCAGCGCCCCGTGCCCCAGCCGTACCTAGAGAGCGACGCGCCCCACCCGCTCTCCTGCTACGGACAATCCAAGCAGGCAGGCGAAGTCGCGATCGCGGCCAACTGTCGGCGCTGGGCTATTCTGCGCACCGCGTGGCTCTATGGGCGGCACGGCGGAAACTTCCCCAAAACCATGTTACGCCTGGCCTTGCGCCAGCCGGAACGCGTCCTCCGAGTGGTCAACGGCCAGTACGGCTCCCCCACCTGGTCCTGGCGGTTGGCGGAGCAACTCCGCACGGTTATCGAAGCCGACGCCACAGGGCTCTTGCATGCCACGGACGAAGGGTATACCACCTGGTATGAATTCGCGGCGCGCTTCCTGGCCGCCATGCAAATCCCGCACAACCTGCAGCCGTGCCGGAACGAGGAGTACCTCACCCGCGCCGTGCGCCCCGTCAACTCCATCTTGGAAAATGGCGCGCTCAAGCAAGCCGAACTAAATCGCATGCGTCCCTGGCAAGACGATCTCGACGAATTTGTGGCCCGCCATCGCGAGGAACTGCTGGCCGAATGCCGGTAGCGGCGGGTTGCTCAGCCGCACCGCCAATAGAGAAAATTCCCGCGCGAGAAACCGTCTCCCAGGCCCCCCCTCGCTCCCATTTGCGGCAATTCGCGTTCATTAGCGGTTACTACGCAGGTGCCCACACGCTAGCGCCGCTCCGGCCGCAAACTCTCATTCAGATCGGCGGGTGCATCGGCCGCAGGAAGCGGCCACGGGTACGCTTGCAACAGAAGCAGCGCCTGCCCGGCCAGAAAGAGCGAGCCACAGACCAGAACCAACCCGCCTTCGGCCTTGGCCCAGGCTTGCGCGGCGGCCAGTGCCGCCGCGATATCCTCCTCCACCATCACAGACGCGATCCCGGCCGTACGCATGTCGCACCCGACGTCCGAGGCGGCACGCGTACGCGCAGAAGGCACGGGGACGGCCCAGGCGCACCGCACGGTCGAAGCCATCGCCTGCAGGAACCCCAGGCCATCCTTATCATCACAGAACCCGGCCACCAACGCCACCGGCCCCTTCCATTTGACACGTCGTAGCGCCTCACGTAGGGCCATGGCACCATCAGGATTATGTGCGCCATCGACCACCACCGGCGGCTCGCGCACCGCCAACTGAAAGCGCGCCGGCCAGCAGACACGTTCCAACCCGGTGCGAAAGGCCGCATCGTCAATCGGCAGCTGCAATTCTGCGGCCACCGTTTCCAGCGCAGCGACGGCCGTAGCCAGATTCTCCACCTGATAGGAACCAGACAGAGCCAACCGCACCAGGCCCAGCTCCCGCACAGGCGTTGATACCCGCACCGACGAACCTTCCAGCGCCACCCGTCCCGTCGTAATGTTCACCTCTTCGACCGCATCGACCCACATACTGCCACACGCCACAGCCGCCGCGCGCACCACGGCGCGCGCCTCTTCCGGCATGGCCCCCACCACCACGGGGCGCCCGGGCTTGATGATTCCGGCCTTCTCCGCAGCAATGGCCTCCAGCGTGTCGCCCAGCTGACTGCAATGATCCAGTCCAATACGCGTGATCACGGAAACCAGCGGCATCAGCACATTCGTGGCGTCCAGTCGTCCGCCCAGCCCGGTTTCGACCACCGCCAACCGGATGCCGGCACGCTGAAATAGGACAAAAGCCATGGCCGTCGCGCATTCGAAGAACGTCGGTGGCTGCACGCCCCTCTGCTCTACGGCACAGGCCGCAGCCTCGACCGCCGCCACGACCGGGGCAAGCGCCGCGTCCGTCACGGGCTGCCCATCGAGAAAGAAGCGTTCATGAAAACGCAGCAGATGCGGCGAGGTATAGCGCCCCACCCGCCACCCAGCCGCGCTGAGCACTTCCGCCACCAGCGCAGTCACCGACCCTTTGCCGTTCGTGCCCGCCACATGCACGACGGCCAACCCCGCCTCCGGATGCCCGAGCTGCGCCAACAGGGCCCGCATGGGTTCCAACCCGGGCCGCATGCCAAACCGTCGCCGCGCGTAGAGCTGTTCAAACATAGCGTCGCTCCTCTTGCACCTGCCAACCGCACCCTCATCCTAGAGGCGGCCCTGGGCGCATGCAAGCCTAAGTTGTCGCCGGATAATCCGCTTGAGCTGCCGGTACCAATACGTTAAAAGAGGCATGTGCGCACGTTGTTTCTATTCATTGATGGGCTGGGGATTCGTGAGGCGGCACCGGACAATCCGGTTACGGCGGCCATTTGCCCCGCGCTCTACCGGATGATCACCGAGCAAGCGGTCCCGATTGATGCCTGCCTGGGGGTTCCCGGCTTGCCGCAAAGCGCCACCGGCCAGACCACGATGTTCACCGGGGTGAATGCCTCCCAATACATGGGACGGCATGTGGAGGGGTTTCCCGGCCCGTCGCTCCGCACCCTGATCGCCAGCAGCAACCTGCTGCACACCCTGACTCAGCAAGGGCACCGTGTCTGCTTCGCCAACGGCTATTACGTGGAAAGCGTCGAGGAGATCCGCGCCCGCCGCTTCAAATCCGTGACGACCGTAATGGGGCTCACCTGCCCCCAGATCTTCTGCCTGCGGGAGCACCTGCTGGCCAATCAGGCGGTCTTCCAGGACATCACCCGTGCCAGTATGCGTGCGCGCGGCTATACCGGGCCGCTGATCACGCCCCAGCAGGCCGCGGAACACCTCATCCAAATCGCGCTGGCACACGACTTCACGCTCTTCGAGTTCTTCCAGTCCGACCTCTCGGGGCACTCGCGCAACTTCGACGAAGCGGTAGAGACGCTCGCCCTGCTGGATGCCTTCCTGGCACCCGTGTTTGCCATGGCCAAGGAACAGGAACTGCTGGTCGTACTAACCAGCGACCACGGCAACATCGAAGCCATGCTGGCCTCCGGGCACACCACCAACCCCGTGCCGCTGATCGCCAGCGGCCCTGGGGCGGAACAGATGCTGCAGGGGGCCACCTCCCTGCTGGATATCACGCCGCGGCTGCTGCCACTCATCGGCGCGTAAGAGCACGGGGACACGCAGGTCGGGCCTTACAGATCAGGGCCGAATAGGCCGCGGAGCGTCACCTGCCACCGCCCCGACTAACACCCGCTGGCAGGCGCTTACGCCAACTGCTTGGCAATCTGAGCCAGTTCCGCAGGGCTCAACTTAGCGGCAAAGCCCGCATCCGCACCATCGACCACCGCGCGCACGGCCTCTGGCTTCCCGGCGGCGGCCGCAATGGCGGCCACCTCATCCGGCATCAAATCAACCTTTGAGTTGTCGGCCCGCACCAGCGAGCAGATCCCTGTTTCCGGACAGAGCTCAATCTGCATTTCGTTCATGACCCACTCCCAGCGGCCGGCAGGGTCAAAGAACCCTGCCGCCGCATCGTTGCTTACTTGGCATACGTCTTGGAGAGATAATCAGCCACGCCGTCAGCCGTGGGCTTCATCCCCTGCTCGCCCTGCTTCCAGTTGGCGGGACACACTTCGCCATGCTCCTCGTGAAACTGCAGCGCATCCACCAGGCGCAAGGCTTCATCCACACTGCGGCCCAGCGGCAGGTCATTGACCAGGGCATGGCGCACGACGCCCTGCGTGTCGATCAGGAAGAGGCCGCGCAGCGCCACCGCTTCGGTCAGCAGCACGCCATAGGCCCGTGCGATATTCTTGTCGAGATCCGCCACCAGCGGATAGCTGATCGCGCCGATCCCCCCCTTGTCCACCGGTGTCTGGCGCCAGGCGTAATGCGTGAACTGCGAGTCCACCGAGACCCCGATCAGGGCCGTATTGCGCGCCTGAAACTCCTTCACCTTGCGGTCAAAGGCCAGAATCTCGGACGGGCAGACAAAGGTAAAGTCCAGCGGATAGAAAAACAGCACCACATACTTGCCGCGATACGAGGACAACGTCAGATCGGCAATCGTGTTATCCGGCAGGACGGCCTTAGCCGTGAAATCCGGGGCGGGCTTGGTAACCAGTGTGCTCATGCTTTACTCCTTGGGTCTCTTTTCGTTTTCTGTTTCTGTTTTTGCGCTTGTTCGACTTGGACAAGCGAAGCGATCGAAATGGCGTCCAGGCGGTGCCACAAGTCCTGCTGCACATCCGTCAACGCCGCGTGCGCCGCACACCAGGAGCGGCGTGCACAATCGGCACCTGCGCGCAGACAGGCATTTAACGTCACGGTATCCGGATCCATCGCCCGCACCACCTCCAGCAGCGAGAGGGATGCCGCCGGCCGCGCCAGGCGCACCCCGCCACCGCGACCGCGCTGACTCTGCACCAGCCGGGCCTCCGTCAACCGCCCCAGCACGCGCCGCATAAATGGATGCGGCACCTGGGTGGCCTCAGCCAGCTCCAGCGCCGACCGCCCCTCAGTGCCAGCCGCCAACTCCAGCACGGCCCGCAACGCATAATCAACCTCGCGCGTGATCACAAGCGACCCCTCCGTCAAATGACACCTGTTTTGTATCATATCTGGTTCGCACCCAGCAACAGGAAAGTTTCGCCATCCAGAAAGCGGGGCGCATGGCACTTTCGTAGGTGCCTGCGGAATAGTGTGACAGGATTGGGCTGGATTCGTGTTCGTGCTGCCCCACCCGCAGCGTCGCTCACTTCCCCATCATCACCGTGATCGGCAGGTTAGTGGTACCGGCATAGACCACCAGGATCTCCGCCGGTTGATCGCCGCGATTGATGCCATAGTGCGCCGTCTTGACCACTTCCACGATCGGCTCGCCCTCCTTCAGCGAGAGCGTTTTGCCGTCGGTCGTAACCACCGTCAGTTGACCATGCAGCAGCACCCCGGCATTGAGCACCGGATGTTCATGCAGTTCGAGTCGGGCACCGGCCGGAATCGTGATCCGCCGGATGGTGATCTCCGGCTGCCCGGCCGGATACGGCGGCAGCAACGCGCCATCCCAACTGCGCGAGCTCTTCACCAACTCCTGCACCACAATGCCCGGCTTGGCCCCCACCGGTGACGGCGCACGGGTTATGCAGCAGCCCGAACTCCAGACCACCCCCGTCACCAGCCAGATTCCAGCCATACCTGGCAAGCAACGATGGTTCAACAACCGGCTTCCGATACGCATACTCACCCTCCCAGACCTGGCAACCGACATCGGCAACGTGGTTCTAACGATGATAGATGCACAAGGTTCAGGGGCTTCGTATCCCCCTGAACCCTACTCCCCCCCGCTTACCGTGCTAGTGGAGCCAGCGCGTTATTCAGCGCCAGGTATTCGCCGTAGATCGCCTCGTAGGTACTGGCCCGGGCGGTGTCCGGCTCCGCGCGCGAGGCGGGATCCAGCTGCACATACTGAGCGGTCAGATCAGACAAGGCCGTCGGGGCGCCGCCCGCGCGCTCCACGCACCAGATCGCCTGGATCACCGCGCCCATGGCGCCCGCTTCGGCGCTGACCGGACAGACCACCGGGCAGTTAAAAACATCCGCCACGATTTGTCGCCAGGCGCGGCTCTTGGAGCCACCGCCCACCAGACGGATCTCCGATGGGGATACCCCCTGCCGCTTCAGAATATCCAGGCCATAGCGCAGCCCCAAGGTGGCGCCTTCCATGGCCGCGCGGCAGATATTCGAACGCGTAAAGTTGGTGCTGGAGAGCCCGGCCAGCGTGGCACGCGCGCGCGACAGCGGCGGGGTGCGCTCCCCGTTAAAATATGGCAGCAACCGCACGCCGCCGGCGCCGACCGGCGCACGATCCACCTCAGCACCGAACGCCGACAGATCCTGACCAAAGAGCTCGCGCGTCAGCTCCGTGGCCACCGTCACATTCATGGTACAGATCAGCGGCAGCCAGCCACCGGAACTAGAGCAGAAAGCCGCCAACTCGCCGCGCGGATCAATCACCGGCTGATCCGCATACGAATAGATCGTGCCCGAGGTACCGAGACTGGTGGTGATGACGCCCGGCGCGACATTCCCCGTGCCGATGGCGGCCATCATGTTGTCGCCACCGCCGGAGGAGACCGGAATCCCGGCGGGCAAGCCGAACTGCGCGGCAATCGCCGGCAACAAGTAGCCATTGGGCGCATCCGAGGCCACCACCTTCGGCAGACAGGCCGCCAGGCGGCCGCTGTCGTCAATGGTTTTGACCAGCTTAGACGACCACTTGCGCTTGCGCACATCAAAATAGGCTGTGCCAGAGGCATCACCGCACTCCGTGCGATACTCTCCCGTGAGCCAGAAGTTCAGGTAATCATGCGGCAGCAGCACATGTGCCAGCCGATCATAGAGGGCGGGTTCATGCTGTTTCAACCAAAGCACCTTGGAGGCGGTGAACCCCGCGGCCACGGCATTGCCGATGGCGGCGATCACCTTCTTCTGTCCACCGGCGGCGGCCGTGATCTGCTCGCACTGGGGGACGGTCTCGGTGTCGCACCAGAGCTTGGCGGCACGCAGGACGCGTCCATGTTCGTCCAGCGGCACACACCCATGCTGCTGCCCGGAGACCCCGATGCCAGCCACCTGCCGGGCATCCACCCCCGGGGTCGCCAGACACTCCCGCAGCGCGGCCGTGGCGGCCGCAATCCACCACTGCGGTTCCTGTTCGCGCCGGCCGGCCTCGTTCTCAATCAGATCATGCGCGGCATACGCCGTCGCCAGGATCCGGTTCTGCGCCCGGCTGAACACCACACACTTGGTACCCTGCGTACCATTGTCAATCCCGATAAATAGCTGATCTGCCATGGAGCTCTCCTGTTGTG
>CAYSHQ010000061.1:2237-9034 GCA_964430835.1 uncultured Lentisphaerales bacterium | reverse complement strand
CAATCGGTATCCGCCCACCACCTCTTGGCGCACCTTATTCCACATGAACAGGTGCCAGTAATAGTTGTCGAACCGATCCACATCCAGCGCCTCGCCGGTCCCCTCGCCCACGGCCCGGAAGGTCAACTCCCGCAGGCGCCCGATCTCGCGCATCAAGGCCGGCGCCTGACTGGCCATCGCCACATAGACTACCAGGTCGCCGGATGCGAGCAGCTTCTGCTCCGGCGGCAGGGCGGCAATCTCCCGGACATAACTGGACACCGGCGCCGGCGGCGCGACCGGCTCCGAGGGGAGCGCGCGCGGCAGACGCACAAAGAAGGGGCGGCGGCGGTGGCTTTCCCGCTCCGCCAGCAGGTACGTCCGCAAGCGCAGGAACCGCGCCAGCCGTTCATCGCTGGAGATATCCGCCATGCTCTTCCAGGGGATCGGCGTGCCAACCCGCACTCGAATCTGCTGTCCTTGCTTGTTGGAAAGCTGGCGCGGCAACAGCATCGTGCGCAAACGCGAATGAATCACACCCGCCGTCTGGAAGCCCACCCCATTGTGCCCGAGAAAGAAGATCGGCAGAACCGTCGCCTGCGTCCGGCGCACCATGGCCGCCACCTTATGGTCCCAAGCGGGATCCCGCACCATGCCACACGACAGATCCAGGCTGGAAACCTCACCGGCCGGGAAAATACCCAACATGCCCCCCTGCTGCAGCCAGCGGAGGCTCTCCTTCATCGGCTGGATATTACGCGCGGCTGCGCTGCGCGCGCCAAAGGGATCCACAAAGATGAAATTTCCGCGCATCTCCGGAATGGAGCCGAGCATGTAATTCGCCATCACACGCACATCCGGCCGCACCGATTGCAGCAGCGAGATCAGGATGAGCCCCTCAACGCCACCAAACGGATGATTCGCCACCACCACGACCGGCCCTTTGACAGGAATCGCGGCGCGCTCCTCGTCGGCCACGCCATAGGAAACCCCCAGTACCTGCAACGTGCGATCCACAAACGGGATCTTGTCCGGACCAGCCTTCGCCTGGCGATAGGTCTCGTTCAGTTGCGGGATCCCCAGCATCCACTCCAGGGCCGGACGCGCAGGAAGCAGCATGTTCCGCAACCACCAGTTGGAAACATTCTCTACCGGCAGACGGATCGGATTCGTCCCCTTCTCTGTCATACCACAACAACCTTTCCTGAAAAGCACCGCATGAGCCCGAGCGCCGCGTCACGCACGGCGGTATCGTGCGGCCGGTCGGGACGCCGCCTGCTCCGCTTGACGCGGCAGTCCGCCACGCACCGCGGACCGGGCGGTCGGGGCGGCGTACCGCCCCCCGCCCCCGCTGCGGTCCCCTTCCCGCGCCCCCCCCCCGCGCGACCAGTCCGCCAGCAACCGCGCCATCACCAGCAACAAAACCAGATGCAAACCGATCCCGCGCACCAGCAAGGGATGCCAGATCGCCGTCACGGCAAATGCCGCAAGCCCGCCAGCCACGCCGTACACCACGCCCCGGCGCCACCCCGTCTGCCGACGCGCCACGGCCCCGGCGCCAAAGACCGGCAGCAACAGCATCGCCAGAAACCCAAACAAGGCCGGCACACCCATCGTGCCCCCGATCACCAAATAGAGATTCTGAATATCCGGCTCGGACGGCCCCGTCGGCATGGGCTTGGAACCCGTATACTGCTCCACACAGCGCTGATAATTGCCAATCCCCACGCCTAGCCACGGATTCGACAACATCATCTCCAAGGCCGACTGCCATTGCGGGTAGCGCCGCTCCGGCTGCCCGTCCTGATACAAGGCCACGGACTGGAAGAGCACCTGCTGACTTGTCAGCCGTGCCGCCGTGCCCGGCTGCTGAAACCCGCCTACCTGTGCCGACAACACCCCCAGCCACAACGTGGCAGCGAGGCTGACCACCACAAAAGCCCGCGCGCCCCGCACTGCGGCCAGCAAGACCACTACGCCCAACACGGCCCCCACCGACGCCGCCGTCAGATCCACCATCAGGCCCGCCGCCACCAGCACCCACAAGCCGACACGCGCCAGCAAGCGCTCGGCATGCAGCGCCACGGCCGCCGCGATGGGCAGCATCAAGGCCAACCACCCACCCAACACATTCCGGCTCTGAAAGGCCCCGGTCACCCCCCGGATCGGATCGGCATAGAGGAAAAACTGCACCCAGGCCAGCAGCACCATGGCCACCGTCACGGCCAGCAACAGGCCCAGCACTGTCCGCAGGCGCTGCGCCTGGTTGCGCAGCAACTCATCGTACAAAAAATGTCCTACGATGAAATACTCTACCACCTTGAGCGCCTCGCGCAGCGCCTCACCGGATCCACCCGGGGCCACGACTACCAGCGACAACAGCGCCGGCAACACAAACGCCAGCACGGGCCACGGCCACGGCCACGGTAGGCGCCACCATGCTCCCCGGGCCAGCACACGCACCACCCAGCAAATCAGCGCAAAAAGGAGCAACGGATCGACCAGCGAGACGTGTCCGCCACGCGCGGACAACAGATCCCATTGGGTGGGCGACACGACAATCGTGACCAGCACCGCCCAGTACCCCAGACGCGCCGCCCACTTTGCCAGCCACTCGCGCACGCTCATGGCGAGATCCCCACCTTCTCTACCCCCGCCGGCACATACCGCAGGCTGGTCGTCAGGAGCAATTGATCAAGCCGTATGCCATCCTCGCGATGCAGAATCGTGACCGTGTGCGTCCCCTTGGTCAACGCCGGCGCAGGTGTCAGCTTGGAAACCGGAAACTTGACCCAGTGCCAAACGTGGAAGGTCGCATCACCGCCCACGAGAAACGGCGTCTGCTCATCAATCTGCACCTGCAGCGTGTTGCTGCACTCCCCCTCCCAATAGGTCCGCACCCAAAACGTATAGGCCCCATCCGCCGGGATCTCCAGCGTGATTCTGGCCGTACCGGCCTTCACCTTAGGGGTCTTGCCTGCACCCAGCGGCACTTCGAGATACGACTCGCCGGAGGCTCCGGCCACCGGCTTGATCCCGGCGCCCGGTACCGCCGCTTGTACCCGCGTCATGGGCGCTTCATTGGTGCAGGCAGACTCCGCCTCCACGCAAAGCATGGCGGCCGACAAAGTCACGGGACAAACTCCTAGACCCACCGCCAGTAGACCTAATCGCATCAACTGTTTCATGCGGCCAGATATTACCCGACGGGCCGTCATCCGGCAACCCAACAACCAGATCAGCAACCAGGAAATTAAAGAGCCCATCACCGGAGCGGGGCCACGCTCGAACTGCGCCAGGTTAGTGCCAGAAACGGCGGAAAACCAACCATTACCCGCGAAAGGGCTTGTCCACCAGGGAAAGGAATTCAGCGCGGGTGGCACTACGCAGGCGGAAGGAACCCAGCACCGACGAGGTCGTCATCACAGAATTTTGCTTCTGAACCCCGCGCATCATCATGCAGAGATGGCGGCATTCCATGATCACGCCGACACCCTCTGCTTCGGCCATTTCCATAACTGCCGCCGCCACCTGCTCAGTCAGGCGCTCCTGCACCTGCAACCGCCGGGCAAAGCAATCCACGAGGCGTGCAATCTTGCTGACCCCCACCACCTTGTTGTGCGCCACGTATCCCACATGACAACGCCCATAGAATGGCAACATGTGATGTTCGCACAGGGAGTAGATCTCGATATCCCGCACGATGATCATGTTATTGGCATGCGATTCAAAAATCGCATTGTTGATCACCTGCCGGGGTTTCTGCCGATAGCCGCTGGTCAGAAACTCATACGCCCGCGCCACACGGGCCGGCGTATCGCGCAGCCCCTCGCGCCGAGGATCCTCACCGAGTTCCACCAGTAATTGCCGGACCAGACTGGCAATCCGTTTTGCGTTGGGGGCTTGCATACGGCACACTCAACCAGGCGCCTGCAAAAAAAATGGCGAGGACGACGGGGCTCGAACCCGCAACTTCCGGATCGACAGTCCGGTGCGCTAACCAATTGCGCCACGTCCCCGCAAAACAGAGGCACACTATAGGTGAGACGACCTGTGAAAAGCAAGTAGAAGTTTAAAAAAAACAACACGCGCTGATCCCGTTCCGGGGTGCCCACCCTGCCGCCAACCAGCCACACGTGCCCCACCACCCCGAAATTCCCCAGCAAAAGCCCAACATCCTACAGCCAAGCGTACCCTCACCATTCGTTCGTTGCCGCGTGCCACGCGCTCATTTTGCGCCCAGACCCCACAGGGCCTTTTTGGTGCGGATATAGATCTGCCCGTCGGCAAATGCCGGCGTGGCGTCGGCGGACTCCCCAAGCGGACAGGATGCGATCTCACGAAACGTACGCTCTGCCGCGACCACGCGCATGATCCCCTCGCGATCTAACGCATAGACCCGCGTACCGCAAACGATGGGCGACGCATAGAACCCGTTGGCATATTCGTGGGACCACACCGCTTTGCCATCCGCCACATCCACGCAGACCAACCGTCCGTCACTCGTGGCCAGGAATACCAGGCCGTTGTCCGCCACCGGACTGGCCACATCCGGCAGCACCTCCGTATACTCCCAAGCCGGCGTGGCGATGGCCGACAGGGGATAACAAACCAGCCGCGCATAGGCATTGGCCACCAGCAGTCGTCCGTTCCACCAAGCGGGCGAAGGGGCCACTTCCCCGGTCACCCCTTCCACGCTCCAGCGTTCCTGCCCGTTCCGCAGGTCATAAGCGTCGAGCTGCCCATGCCCGTTGAGCACCAGCAACCGACTGCCGTTGGCCGTCAGCCCGACCGGCGAACTCCAGGAAGGCCCCCGTGAGCGTGCCTTCTCCCACACCACCTTGCCATTGGCCGCTGCCACGACCAGCAACCGGCTCTCCTCCTTCTGATCATACTGCACACAGACCAACCCGTCCTCGACCCAGAGCGATGACGCATGTCCGTAATCATTGGCCGGACGGCGCAGATAGCATTGCCACAACAACGTCCCGGCATGGGAGTATGCGACCAGGTCACCGCTGCCAAAAACCGCATACACGGCCGTGGCATCACACGCCGGTGAGGCGGCGGCCAGCCCCGTGTCTGCCGTGGTCTGCGGCAAGTCCACCCCGCGGCCGCCATCCACCACGGTCCGCCGCCAGCGTGCCAGGCCGCTTTGCGTATCGAACGCCAGCACTTCGCGCCGCTGATCATCCGCCTCCGTCAGAAAGAGCGTCTCCCCCCAGAGCACCGGCGAGCTCACGCCCGGCTTCTCCAGCGGCACCCGCCAGCGCACCCCCACACCACGCGCCCCGTCCCACGCTACTGGCGCATTGGTCATCCATGCTACGCCCAACCGCGGACCGCGAAAAACACACCACTGTGAGGTACATGCGCCAGGCACAGTCCGAGCTGACACATCCCCGGCAGGTACCCCCGCGCCGTTGGTCGCGCCACCGGCCACCATCCCCCCGGGCACATCTCCGGCGCGAGAACCAGTCGGCTTCGTCAGCGGCTGGCTGATCGCCCAGACCGCTAGTACCAGCAGACCGCCCGCGCCGGTCAACAACAGCGCCCAGCGCATCCCGGCATTCCGGCCTCGCGCATCATCCCCTGTAAACAGGCGCGGATTCTCAATGGGGCAACCCCATCGCACGGCGAGGTGCCAGCAACCGAGCGACACCAGCACGCCCACCACCAGCAGCCAGATCCCCGTACGACGAAAGGCCACATGACTAAAATACGCATGCCGGGCCAGGCGATCCATATCGCGCGCCATGGCCACCGCCTCACGATCCGTCGCTGCCACCCTTGCACGGGCCTGCACCTGCGCCAGAACGGGTGACAGAACGCTCGCCGTCT
Source organism: uncultured Lentisphaerales bacterium (assembly GCA_964430835.1). Lineage (GTDB taxonomy): Bacteria > Verrucomicrobiota > Kiritimatiellia > RFP12 > CAIWXQ01 > CAIWXQ01. The sequence continues at coordinate 3,214 of CAYSHQ010000061.1, read as the reverse complement.
GGCCGCCTTGCAGCCCGTCGACCACCAACAACACCCCTACTACCAAGGAGAAAACCAGCGCCACAATCCCTACGCCGCGCGCCATCTTGCGCCACATCTCCCGGGCAGCCTGTGCGGTCTCACGTACAGCCACGCTTCCTCCATTCCTGTTGTCGCGGGCAGACACGAAAACAGCGGGCGCAATTCACGCACCGACCGGTATCAATCATGTACTTCTCGCGCCCCGGCAGACGAGCCATCGCGATCAGGCGAACTGCCAGCACCCCGGCCACGGCCGCGCCGCACCACCACCCGCCCCGCACAAACCCCGCATCCATGGGACGTGCCGCGTGCGCCACGAGCCACCCCACCCCGGCACCACCAGCCACCAGTACTGGCGCGGCCAGCACCGCCACCCGCAACCCGCGCCGCGCCCCGACAGCCTGCTCCTCGCCTACCGGCGAGGCAGGTGGCTGAATGGCATCCACCGGGCAAACCGTCTCGCACAACCGACAGTTATCGCACCAATCCGGCGTAATCCGCACATGTTTCCAGGTCAGGCGCGCACACCACCCCAGCAGCACACCATACGGGCAATAGTAACGGCAGTACGGACGAGCAATCACCATACCCAGCAGCAGCACCCCCACCCCGACCAGTAGCATGCTCCACGGCGCGGCCAACCGGAAGAGTCCCACAAATGGATCGGTGCGACAGACCGGAAACCCGCTCCCGGTGGACGCCCAAAGCAACGCCACGGCCAGCACCACCACGGGCACCATCCGCAACACGGCATCCAGCGCCGCTGGCACACGCCACGGCCGTACGATCGCCAGCTCTTGCAGGGCGCCAAAAGGACAGACCGCCGCACAGAAGACGCGCCCCACCACCAGCGCCATCACCAGCGGCGCGGCAAACAGTACACCTGCCACCCAGGGCAGACCGCCCCCCTGCCCCACCCGCGCCTGCCGCCTGCACAAATGCCAGCACCGCCGTTG
>CAYSHQ010000061.1:0-2227 GCA_964430835.1 uncultured Lentisphaerales bacterium | reverse complement strand
GCCGCCAGCGCCACATTCTGTACCGACCCTACCGGACAGAGGCACCCTTGCCGCAAGAAGCCGAACCAAGCCAGACAGAGCACCGCCAGCAACAGGACCAGCCGCGCTGATCGTCGCCGATAAACCACCCAGAACGCCAACAACAGCGCCCCCACAAGCACCACGGCATCCACCCACGGCGGAACCAACTGCGGCACGGGCGCATACTCCATGATCGGCAGCACATACCCAGAGTCAAACTGCGGCTGGGGAAAGCGCGCCGCCGCCTGCGTGGCTTGCGGCACAACCAACGCCGCCGCCAGCAGCCCCCCCCATAGCATGCCTAGCCTGCGAAACCAGGAAAAGGGCACCGCACGCCGGGTCGCCGGCGCCGGATTCCGCTCGTGATCCTTGCGTATATAAGGAGTTTCGGCTGGCACACGTACGATCGCCCCCTCCGGGCAGGCGGTAGCAATCCGGCATTCGTTGCATTGCACACAGCGGTCCTGCCTGATCTGCAGGAAGAGCGAACCGTTACCGAAATGCGTACAACCTTTTACACACAACCCGCACCCAATGCACGCGGCTTCGTCAATCGTGTAGGCAAAGTACGGATCCTCCACAAACGTGCGGCGTAGCGCCGCAGTGGGACAGAGCTGCTTTTCGGCTGACTCGTCAAGCTGTGCGGCATCCGGCTGGAAGAAACCAAAACAGCGTTTGCAATAGCCGCACAGGGAGAAGGCATGCACACACTTCACGGCCGAAGGTTCCAGCACGCAGCGGGTGGCACAACGACCGCACTGCTTGCACCGCGCAGGATCCACCTGCCAGACCATACGCGAGCCCGAGGATCGGGCGGCACGCCCCAGCACGGCCAGCAACGCCGTTCCGACCAAGCCCCGTGCCATCCACGCGAGCAACTCGCGTCGACTCAGCCCCGGTTGCGCCGGATTCGTCTTGGGTGTCTCCGTATTCATGCGCTCCGCGCCAATTTAGCGTTTCGCACTATGGCGTTCAAAGATCCGCAGCCGATGCCCATCCAGCACGAAAACGCGCCCCGCCTGATCCACCGCCACCGGCCGGGCCTCTTCGCCGACAAGCGCAGCGGGCGGCACCACCACGCACCGCAAGATACCATCCGGCGCATAAATCTTCACGCGGGAAATCTTCTTCTCACTGGTAACCAGATCGCCATTCGCCAACACGGCCAGATAGGCCGGGTTACAACAGCCAGCAAACCCGGGCGTCAGCATCCCCGGGATGGACCAGGCCGCGAGCAACCGGCCATCCGCAGCATGCCGCTGCAATTGTGTGCGCCCCGGGTTAACCACCCAGAACTCCCCCTGCGTGGCAGCCGCTACCGCAAAGACGGGCGATGGCACCACAAAGGACTGCTCCCGCGGCGCCCCCGGCGCCGGCACCTGCCCCAGTAGACGCCCGGCGTGATCCGACCGCCAGATCAGGCGTTGGGCGGCATCGCACACCCAGAGCTGGTTCGAATCCGCCGCCAGCCCGGTGATCCGCGCCTGCTCACCCAGCGATTCCCACAGCTGCACGCCGGAGGCCGTACGGAACGACACCACCCGGTCACCCGCCCCCACAAAGACCGTCCCGTCGGGGGCCACCGCCACGGCCGAGGCCTCCCCCCCCTGCCATGAGAAACGCTGCTGCACCTCGCCCCGGGCATCGAGCAGCGCCCCCTGCCGGCCACCTGCCACGACCACCTGGTCCTCCGCGCCCACCGCCACAAAGGCCGGCGCCGGCACCGGCACCGGCCACGCCCCCTTCTCCGCGTATCCCATCAGGCGCGGATCCACCTCATAAAAGGCCTCCTCGCGGTACACGAACACAGGCTCCCCGCATCCGGCCAGGCCGAGCAGTACCCCGCCCAGCACCATACCCCGTGCGAGCCGCATGCCGAAGAACCGCATAAGAGCCCTACTCCACACAGGCATCCGGACAGCGGAACAACTCGACCGGCTTCCGGTCCGTGACATTCGGCGCGAACGCCGTGGAAGAGACAACCCGGTTGCGCCGGAACACCAACCGTTCCGTGTGGCAGGCGGAAAGCAGGTTGGGATTCGGCGAGATGAAGGTGTTATCCTCGATTACGATATTGCGGTGATAGCTGACCCGGGCCTCCTCGTGCTTCGGCACCTCCGGGTTGATGTTGATCGGCGCCGCGCCGTCCGCGTAGCCGCAGTTCTGAAACGTGTTGCCACGGATGACCAGGTCGCACACCGGACCC
>CAYSHQ010000060.1:0-9091 GCA_964430835.1 uncultured Lentisphaerales bacterium | reverse complement strand
GCGCCCACGCAGGCACCGATCCGTCTGCAAAAATTCCTGGCGGACTGCGGCATAGCCTCGCGCCGACAGGCGGAGGTTCTGATTCAAACCGGCCGCGTGACCGTCAACGACCACACCGAGACGACGCTTGGCCGCAAAGTGCTGCCAGGCACCGACCGCGTGACCGTGGACGGCACCCCGGCGACGCCGCCCACGGCCTGCCGCACCATCATGCTCAACAAGCCGCGTGGTTACATCTGCTCCACATCCTCCTTGGACGGGCGCAGCATCTATGAACTCCTGCAGGCGATCCCGGAACGGCTGACCTATGCGGGCCGACTGGATAAAGACAGCGAGGGACTCGTCATCCTGTCTAACCAGGGCGACCTTGTGCAGCATCTTACCCACCCGCGCTTCGACCCTGAGAAGGTTTATCAGGTCACGGTATCCGGTAACGTGGATGGACTGGTGCTGGGGCAGCTTAATGCGCCTATCCTGATCGAAGGGTATCGCACCCAGCCCGCACAGGTGCACATCTTGCGCCCATCCGAAAAGACCGGCCGCACCGTGCTCAGCTTCACCCTGCGGGAAGGCCGCAATCGCCAGATCCGGCGCATGTGCGATGCGGCAGGGTTGGACATCCACCGGCTGGTGCGCGTACAGATCAAATCGCTCCCGTTAGGAAACCTGAAACCCGGCCAATGGCGGGACCTTACCCCACACGAAATTGCCCGGTTGCGTGGCGCATAGGGTGTTTGACACACCCATGCCAGGCAGCTATTATACCCCCCATGACCTCGAACACCGTCAACCTGTGCCTGCTGCACGACGCCCGCTATGCTGGACGCCGCGTAGTAGTAGCTTGGGTAGCCCGGACGGTGGTTGCGGGTCGGGAGCATGGGTGAGTCGAGAGTGACCAACCAGCGCCCCACCTTCAAACCCACCGTTAGCCCTGCGGTGGGTTTACGATTTTCTGGTACAAACGCACAAGACACAGCGAGCAACACATGAAAGCAAAAAACAAGACGAAGCCAGCCTCACCCCGCACCGCCCGCCCGGCCAAGGCCGCCGGTACCCCCCCCGAACTGCGCAGCGGCGCACAATGCGTGGTGGACGGGTTTGTGGAGAATGGTGCAGAGGTCGTCTTCGGCTACCCCGGCGGTGCGGCGCTGGACATCTTCAACGTCATCAACCGTTCGGAGCTGCACTTCATCCTGCCGCGCCATGAGCAGGGAGCCGTGCATGCCGCCGATGGTTATGCGCGCGCCAGCGGCAAGGTGGGCGTCTGCCTCGTGACCTCCGGTCCCGGCGCCACCAATACCATCACCGGGTTGGCCACCGCCTACATGGACGGCATCCCCCTCGTGTGCGTCTGCGGCCAGGTCCCCCAGACCATGATCGGCAACGACGCCTTCCAGGAGGCCGACGTCACGGGGATCACCCGCCCCGTCACCAAGCACAACTTCCTGGTGCGCTCGGCTGACGACCTCCCGCGCATCATGGCGGAAGCCTTCTACATTGCCGCCACCGGCAAACCCGGCCCCGTGGTGATTGACATCCCCAAGGATGTGCAGCGGCAGAAGACCGCCGCGCGCCGCCCGGCACAGGTCAGCATCCGCAGCTACAACCCGGACATCACCGCCGATCCGGACCAGATCGCCAAACTGGCCCAGGCGATCAATCAGGCGCAGCGCCCCGTGCTCTACGTGGGTGGTGGCGTCATCGCCGGCAATGCATCGGCCGAACTGGCCGCCCTGGCGCGCCAGGCCGATATCCCGGTGACCACCACCCTCATGGGGTTGGGCTCGTTCCCCGAGACCGACCCGCTCGCGCTGCGCATGCTCGGCATGCACGGCAGCTACGCCGCCAACATGGCCGTGCAACGCTGCGACCTGCTGATCTCCGTGGGCGCACGCTTTGACGACCGCGTGACCGGCCGCGTGGACACCTTTGCGCCGCATGCCACCATCGCCCATATCGACATCGACCGCTCCGCCATCGGCAAGATCACCCGCACCCACATCCCGGTGCTGGGGTATGTGAAGCCGGTGCTGCAGGCGCTCCTGCCTCTGGTCCCACCCGCCAAGCATGCGCCCTGGCAGGCCCAGATCCGCGATTGGAAAGCCGAACACCCGGCCTTCACCTACCCGCACAAGGAGCAGACCCTCCTGCCGCAGTTCGTGATCGAGAAGGTCTACGAAGTGAGCAAGGGGAACGCCGTGGTGGTGACCGACGTCGGCCAGCACCAGATGTGGTCCGCCCACTTCTACCACTATACCCGTCCGCGTTCGTTCATTTCCTCCGGCGGACTCGGCACCATGGGCTTCGGCCTGCCCGCCGCCATCGGGGCCCAGCTCGCGCGCCCCGACGCCTTGGTGGTGGCCATTGCCGGTGACGGTGGCATCCAGATGAACGCGCAGGAACTGGTGGTCGCCGTGGAACACCACCTTCCCATCAAGGTGATTATCCTCAACAATGGCCACCTCGGCATGGTGCGCCAGTGGCAGGAGATCTTCTACAACCGCAACTACGCCTCGGTGGTGCTCGGCCCCAAGGGTCGACTGGCCGGCGAACGCCTGCCGGCGCGTCCGCAACAGTACCTCCCCGATTTCATGAAATTGGCCGAGGCCCATGGTGCCAACGGCATGCGGATCACACGACCGGAGGATGTCGTCAAAGGGCTGCGTCAGGCCTTCAGCAGCCCGGAACCGTGGGTGATCGAGTGCATCGTGGACCCCGAAGCCAATGTGCTGCCCATGGTCCCCCCCGGCGCGTCGCTCTCGGAAATGATCTGCAAACTGGCCTAGCCTGCGCAACCCGCAGAAGGGAACCTCACAACATGAAACACATCATCACCACCCTCGTGGAAAACAAGCCCGGCGTGCTGGCCCGCATCGTCGGGTTGATCTCGGGCCGCGGTTACAACATCGAGACACTCAACGTCGGCCCCACCCAGGACCCCACCACCTCCAAGATGACCATCACGGTCGGCGGCGACGACCGCGTGATCGAACAGGTGATCCACCAGGTTAGCAAACTGGTGGACGTGATCGAAGTGGTGGACGTCACGCGCCGCCGCCACCTGAATCGCGAATTGATTCTGGTGGAGGTGGGCACCGCGCGCCATTCCCGCAGCGAAGTGCTGGAACTCGCCACGCTCTTCGACGCCCGCGTCGTGGCCGTCGGCGAGAAGTCCATCACCGTGCAAATGGTCGGCGACCACCAGACGGTGGAGGACTTCCTGCGCCTGCTGCACCCCTACGAGATCACCGACATTTCGCGCTCCGGCCTGATTGCCGTGGCACGCGGCGAACAACCGTAGTCGCCGGCCGCACGCTCCCGCTGCTGGCGGGTCGGCACCACGCCGACCGCGCCAGCGAAGGGAGCGTGCCCCCCCTACCGAAGCCCACGCTGCGCAGTCACGCAAGAACACCGTCAGGAACCACCTCTCATGCTCGACCCACTCCTGATTCTGATCGCCGTCTTTGTCGGCGCGTTCGGCGCCTGCATCGGCAGTTTTCTCAACGTCTGCATCTACCGTCTCCCGCGCGAGCAATCCGTGGTCTCCCCCGGCTCGCACTGTCCGCACTGCCAAACGCCGATCCCCTGGTATCTGAACTTGCCCGTCGTGACCTGGCTGCTGCTGCGCGGGCGCTGCCGCTTCTGCCGCGGACCGATCACGCCGCGCTACCTCCTGGTGGAATTGCTCACCGCCGTCCTCTTTCTGGCGGTCCTGTTCCAACTCCCGGCCTATCCATCACTGCTTGGCATGCAGATACTGCCAGATCCCTTGCTGGCGCCGATCTACATGGCCATCATCGGCGGTCTGATTGTGGGGACGTTAGTAGACTTTGAATTCATGGAGATCCCGGATCAGGTCACACTGGGCGGCACCGTGGCTGGCCTGGTCTGCAGCGTCTTGGTGCCAGCCTTGCACGGGCATGGCGTACTGCAAGACCCCCATCCCTACTGGCAGCGTGCCCTCAGCTCCCTGGGGCATAGCGCCGGCGCGGCTGCGCTGGGTGCCGGACTGCTCTGGGGCGTAGGCTGGCTGGGCGAAAAAGCGTTCAAGAAGGAAGCCATGGGGCTGGGCGACGTTAAACTGCTCGCCGCCGTAGGCGCCTTTCTGGGGTGGCAGGCGGTGCTCTTCACCATCGTGGGCGGGGCCCTGTGCGGCAGCATCATCGGCGTGTCCCTGATCGCCGCGCGGCGCGTGGAGATGCAAGGCCACATTCCCTTCGGCCCGTACCTCTCGCTCGCCACGCTATCGTGGATCTACTGGGGCCCCGTGCTCTGGCAGGGGTACCTGCGATTGCTCACGCCGTAGGCTTATTCCTCCCCCACCACCCATGGCCACCGCACGCGTGTCAGCGCCCCCGCCCAACGCCATCCAGATTGGCACCCTGCAACTGCAGTTGCAGATCCCCCCCGACTTTGATGCCCTGCTGGATGATGCCGCGCGTCGCACCCCCGATCAAGTCGATGCGATCCCCTACTACGCCACGCTTTGGCCGTCGGCCCACGCGCTGGCGAAAACGCTCTGGGAGCTACGCGACCAGATCCGCGGACAGCGCGTACTGGAACTCGGTTGCGGCCTCGGCCTACCGGCCATCGTGGCCGCCAAACTGGGCGCAGAGGTGGTAGCCACAGACTTCCATCCCGACGCCGGTCCCTGGTGCCTGGCCAATGCCACTGCCAACGCCGTAACGTTGCAATTCCACCCCTGCGATTGGAATACGCCGCCCGCCTGGGAACCGTTCGACCTCGTACTCGGCAGCGATCTGGTCTACGAGCGCCGCCACATCCCGGCCCTAGCCGCCTGTGTGGACCAACTCTGCGCCCCGCACGGACTGGCCCTGCTCGCCGACCCCGGCCGCGACGGACTCGCCCAACTCACGGACGCGCTGCAAAGACGCGGCTGGCAGATCGCCCTCATCCCCTGCGACGAGATCTACGTGCTCCGTTGCACGAAGGGCGCATAACGCCTATTTCCCGGCGACTGCCTTGCGGCGGCTTTTCGCCTTGGCCGGCGACTCCGTCACCTGCGGTCGGAACACGAGCGCATCGCCGGTCTCGTTGACGTTGATCGTGACGGTGCCCTTCAGCTCGCCGCGTTGCAATACCTCGTCCGCCAGCGGATCTTCCACATAGCGCTCCACCGCACGACGTAGCGGACGTGCGCCAAAGGCCGGGTCAAACCCCTTCTCTACCAAAAAGGCCGTGGCGGCATCCGTCAGCTCCACATTGATGCCGCGCTCGGCGACACGTCCGCGCACCTTGGCCAGCTCCAGGTCGAGGATCTTCACGACATCCTCGCGCCCCAGGCTGCGGAAAACCACAATCTCATCAAACCGATTAAGCAGCTCTGGCTTGAAGACGCGCTTGGCCTCTTCAATCATCTGCCCTTTCATCCGTTCGTAGGTATGCGCCACGGTTTCCGGGGCGAACCCGAGACCGCGCCCCTGCTTGGAGGTGTCGAAGCCGAGATTGGAGGTCAGAATCACGACCGTATTCCGGAAATCCACATGCCGGCCGAGGCTGTCCGTCAAGCGCCCCTCATCCATGATCTGCAGGAGCATGTGCATCACATCTGGGTGGGCCTTCTCCACCTCATCAAAGAGCACCACGCTGTAGGGGCAGCGGCGCACGCGCTCCATCAGCTGCCCGCCCTCCTCATGTCCGACATACCCCGGGGGCGACCCGACCAGGCGCGAGACATTGAACTTCTCCATATACTCGGACATGTCGATCTGGATCAGCGCCTTCTCGTCACCAAACATCCGTTCGGCCAGGGCCTTGGCGAGCATGGTCTTGCCCACGCCGGTGGGGCCGAGGAAGATGAACGTGCCGATCGGCCGACGCGGGTCTTTGAGGTCGGCCCGCGAGCGCCGCAGCGCCCGAGCCATGGCCTTGATGGCCGGTGTCTGGCCGATCACGGCGGCATCCAGCTCCTGCTCCAGGCTCAACAAGCGGGCCAGCTCACCCTCGCTCATGCGTTCCAGCGGCACACCGGTAATGCGTGAAATCGTGGCGGTGATATCCTCCTTGGTCACCACCAAGGCCTGGTCCGCATGGTCCTCTTTCCACTTGCGTACGATCGCATCCAACCCCTCGCGCGCCTTGCGCTCCTGATCGCGTAGCGCGGCGGCCTCCTCAAAGTGCTGATCCCGGATGGCAACATCCTTCTTGCGGGTGATCTCGCGGATGACCTGCTCATGCTCGCGCACATCCGGCGGGCGGACCGTGGCGTTCATGCGGACGCGGGCGCCGGCTTCGTCAATGGCATCAATGGCCTTGTCCGGCAACTGGCGGCCGGGTTGATAGCGCGCCGTCAAGCGGGCGGCGGCGTCCAGGGCGGCGTCCTCGTACTTCACATTGTGGTGCTTCTCGTACCGTTCCTGGACCCCCTTCAGGATGGAGATGGCCTCCTCGATCGTCGGCTCCTCCACACGCACCGTCTGGAAGCGCCGCTCCAAGGCGGCATCCTTCTCGATGGACTTCCGGTACTCGCCCAGCGTCGTAGCGCCAATGCACTGCAATTCGCCCCGCGAGAGGGCGGGCTTGATGATGTTGGACGCGTCCATCGTCCCCTCGGCGCTCCCCGCGCCAACGATCGTATGCAACTCATCCAGGAAGAGCACGACATTACCCAGGCGCCGGATCTCATCCATGACCGCCTTGATCCGCTCCTCGAACTGACCGCGGTACTTGGTGCCGGCGACCATGAGCGCCATATCGAGGGCCACGACGCGGCGGTCGCGCATGCGTTCCGGCACTTCGCCGGCCACGATCGCCTGCGCCAGACCTTCCACGACCGCGGTCTTGCCGACCCCGGCGTCGCCCAAGAGTGCGGCGTTATTCTTGGTGCGGCGGCAGAGGATCTGGATCACGCGCTCCAGTTCGTTCTTGCGGCCGACGACCGGATCCAGTTCCCCGCGCCGGGCCAGCTCCGTCAGGTCCCGGCCAAAGGCATTCAAGGCTGGCGTCTTGATCTTGGCGGGAGCGCCCGGCTTACCGGGGGCCGCCTCGCCGCTCTTTGGGGCGGCCGTGGCGGTGGCGGACGGTGCTGGCGGTTTCTCCGCCGCCTCCGCCGCCGCCTCCGCGTCCTCGTCATAATTCACGTCCAGATACTTGCGCACGGCCGCCTGCACATCCTCCAGATTCACCTGCAGGCTCGTCAGCACCTGTGCCGCCTTCCCCTCGCCTTCGCGCAGCAGCGCCAGCAGCAGGTGTTCCGTGCCCACCTGTGGCTGCTGCATGGACTGGGCTTCCAGCATGGCCAGCTGAAACACCTTCTTGGTGCGGGGCGTGTAAGGCAGTTGGCCGGAGGTCTTGGTTTCACCCCCCTGCCCGACCTGTCGCTCCACCGCCAGTCGGATGTCCTCAATCGAGATGCCCATCCCTTCGAGCACCTCTACCGCCACCCCTTCGCCCAGACCCACGAGCCCCAGCAGGATATGCTCCGTGCCGATGTAGGCATGATTGAAGCGATCCGCCTCGCGGTTCGCCAACTGGATCGCGCGCTGGGCGCGCGGCGTGAACTGGTTAAATCCGTTCATACTGTTTCTTTCATCCCCCGCAAGACCACCGAACGCAGCATTTCGCGCATTAGATTGGCACGCACCACATCCCGCCGGGCCGGTTCCAGCGCGGTACCCATGCGCCGCTGCAAATGCCCGGGCTGCACATTGATTGCCAGAGCGTCGATATGCATGACCGACAGACGCCGCACCAGCCCCATGGAGATGCCGAGGCGCAGCGCCGAGAGATAATCCAGCGCCTCATCCGTTTCCATGATGCGCGCACTCTGGATGATGGCCAGGGCACGCGCCACACAATCCAGCAACACTTCCGGCGCGTCGCGCTGCAGACGCAAGCGGGCATTACGTTCCTGCTGCACCACATCGCCCACCACTTCCAAGAGGTTATCCATGAGCGCCGTCTCGTCCGCGCCCAGCGTCTCCTGATTCGAAATCTGAAACATGTGGCCGGCCGCCTCGGAGCCTTCGCCGTTCACGCCCCGCACCGTCAGGCGCAACCGTTCCAGCGCGCGCAACACCGCATCCAGGTCATTGGTCAGCCGCAACCCCAGCAAGTGTACCATCACGCTGGCGCGCATCCCCGTGCCCACATTGCTCGGGCAGGCCGTCAGGTAGCCGAGGCGGCTGTGAAAAGCGAAGTCGAAGCGCTGCTCCAACTCGAGATCCATCGCATTAGCGGCTTCCCAGGCGCGCGCCAACCCCATGCCAGGCATGATGGCTTGGATGCGCAGGTGATCTTCCTCGTTGATCATCACCGCCATGCGCTCATCCTGGCTGACCACCACCCCCGCGCCCGCGCCGCGCTCCGCCAACTCCCGGCTGATCAGGTGCCGCTCGCACAACATGGCCCGCATCGTCTCGTCCAGCGCCCCCATGGCGGCCAAGGTGGGCTGACACAGCCCCGACTCCTTCACCAGCCACGGTGCCAGCAGCTCGAACACGCGCACGCGCTCTTTCTCGTCGGCCCAATCAGGGAAACGCAGCCCCTGCAGGTTCCGCGCCAGGCGTACGCGGCAACTCACGGCGATATCCTCAGAACTGTCGGCACCCGTGGCCCGACGACTGGTACTGGCGGCGCTACGAAGCAGCATGGTGCTCTCCCGGCGGGTTCTTCCCTTCGCCCGCGCCCAGTTGCCGGATGCGATCGCGCAATACCGCCGCATCCTCATAACGCTGCCCCCGAATGGCCTTCTTCAACGCCGCCTCCAATTCATCACGGGTCCGCTTGAGCTGTTCCCGCGCCGGCACCTTGCCGACATGATGGTCGCCGCTGTGCATATCGCGCAGCATGGGGGCCAATTCACGGGCAAACGTCTCGTAACAGGTGGCGCACCCGGCCCGGCCGCGTTTGCGGAACTCCGAGCGTGGGAGGCCGCAGCCGGGACAAATCACCGTATCAAACTCCGGCAACTGCACATCAATGGCCGCGCCCAGCAGCATCTCAACCAGCGAGGTCACCAGCGGTCCGGCGGCACGCTGCGCACAGTCAGGGCACACGAACAGCTCGTGTTCCTCACCCTCCACCACCTGCTTGATCGCGGCGGCGGCCTCCTTCTGCTTGCATAGCTCGC
>CAYSHQ010000059.1:0-9266 GCA_964430835.1 uncultured Lentisphaerales bacterium | reverse complement strand
ATTACGCCGCACCCTCCCTTCTTCCATTCTTCCAACCATCCACCCCCATCTTCCACTGTTTCCCAAAACAAATAGAAGGCGGCGGGTGTTGCCACCCGCCGCCTTCAGGAAATGTGCAGGTTTACCTGCCAACACTTACATCAGGAACAACATTTCCGCATAGGACGGCAGCGGCCAGAGGTTGGCCGGCACCAGGTTCTCCAGGGCATCCACCGACACGCGCATGGCCGACATGGCGGCCAACATGGCATCGGCATCGTGCGCCTTGACGCCCTTGTCGAGCTTGGCGGCTTCGGCGTTCACCTTATCCGTCAGCGCCGCGACCTCCTTGATCGTGGCCGCGATGCCAGCGCCGACGCCCTTGGGCAGGACCTCCTGGGTCGCGCCGAGATCCGCCAGGTAGTTGTACGCCGCCGGCAGCACCATGGTGCGGGCGATGCGCAGGGCGCAGCTCCCTTCGAGCGTGACCGTCTGCTCGTAGGCGTGCATGTAGACTTCGTAGCGCGACTTGAGTTCGCGCGGAGAGAAGACGCCATACTTTTCGAAGAGCGCGATGCTCTTCTTGTCCTCAAGCGCCGCGAGCGCCTCCGGGGTCTTGATCAGGTTCGGCAGGCCGCGCTTGGCGGCTTCCGCGCGCCACTCGGCCGTGTAGTTGTCGCCATCGAAGAGGATGCGCTTGTGCTTGCGGATGATCCCCTGCAGGACTTCCTGCAACACGCCGTTGAGGTCCTTCTTGCTTTCGGCCATTTTGGCTTCCAGCTCTGTGCAGACCTCGTCTATGGCCCAGGCGGCGCTGGTGTTGAGCACCACGTTGGCACCGGCGCAGCTCTGGCTGGAGCCGACGGCGCGGAACTCGAACTTGTTCCCCGTGAAGGCCAGGGGGGAGGTACGGTTGCGATCGGTGGCATCGCGCGGCAGCTTGGGCAGCGCAGAAACGCCGAGCTCAATCAGGCCGGCGTTCTTGGAGCTCTTGGCGCCACCCTTTTCGACCTGCTGGATGATGTCCGAGAGCTGATCGCCCAGGAAGATCGAGATAATGGCGGGGGGCGCTTCGTTGGCACCCAGACGGTGATCGTTGCCGGCGGACGCCACGGCCGCGCGCAGTAGCGCCGCATGCGTGTCCACGGCCTTCATCACGATACAGAGCATGGTGATGAACTTGGCATTGTCGTGGGGCGTATTGCCCGGCGTGAGCCAGTTCTTGCCATCCGGACCGACGACGGACCAGTTGTTGTGCTTGCCGGAACCGTTGACGCCGGCGAAGGGCTTCTCGTGCAGGATGCAGACGAGGCCGCAGCGATCAGCGACTTCCTGCAGGACGTGCATGATGACCACGTTGTGGTCGACCGCGAGGTTCTGCTCTTCGAAGATCGGCGCGACTTCGAACTGAGCCGGGCTGACTTCGTTATGCTGGGTGCGGGCCGGCACGCCCAACTTCCAGAGTTCGGCATTGGCTGCATCCATGAACGCCATGATGCGGGGCTTGATGTGGCCGAAATAGTGATCTTCCATCTGCTGGTGGCGGGCCGGGCGGCTGCCGAAGAGGGTGCGGCCGGTCTGCAGCAGGTCCAAGCGCTTCTCGAAATACTTCTTATCGATCAGGAAGTACTCCTGTTCCGGGCCCAGCGTGGCATAGGGGCGGGTGGTGGCCTTGATGCCGAAGAGCTTGCCCATGCGCGAGATCTGCGTGGCCAGCGCGTGCTGCGAGCGCAGCAGGCCGGTCTTCTTGTCCAGCGCCTCGCCATGCCAGCCACAGAACACGGTGGGGATGCAGAGGACGCAGCCGCCGGAGGGGTTTTCGCGCACGAAGGCGGGGCTGGTGGGATCCCAGGCGGTATAGCCGCGGGCTTCAAAGGTCGCGCGCAGGCCGCCAGAGGGGAAGCTGGAGGCATCCGGCTCGCCCTGGATCAGCTCCTTGCCGGAGAAGGTGGCCACAGCGCCGCCCTCGCGGTCCGGCATCAGGAAGGCTTCATGCTTCTCGGCCGTCACACCCGTCAACGGCTGGAAGAGGTGGGTGAAATGCGTGGCGCCCTTCTCCAGCGCCCAAGTCTTCATGGCATCGGCCACTTCATCCGCAATCGAATGATCCAGCGCCTCGCCCTTCAGAATGGTGGAGACGAGCTTCTGATAGGCATTTTCGGAGAGGTAATTGCGCATCACCTTCACACTGAAGACATTCTCGCCAAACTGACCCAGCTTGGTCGTACCACAAGAACAAGTCGAACTCATCGCCTTCTTTCCTTTCTGAACTGACCCTGAACTTCTGTTATTGCCTGAGAGAGTAAAAACGCACAACCATGTACAGCAACACCCATGCCAAGTCAAAATACCCTAGCATAAATCGACGAAAGCGCGCTACTGGATAAAAAACAGAATACAAAAATGTAATTCCAGCCCAGCGGATAATCCATAAATGTATGAGGCTCTAGCACGGGGGAGGGTAGACAAGCGCCTCGAAATATACGAAGGTATCTGCGTTCGTTTTGGGCGCAGTCCGGTGCCGCGCAGAAAACAACTGGGCGTAGGCTGGAGCGTCAAGCTTGCCCACACTGGGCGGGTGGTGATGGGATAGCACGATGACGAGCGGTTTACCTTTGGCAGTCCTGGAGCCTTCGGCGCAGGCGGCGCATGTAGCTGCGGCGGGGGGGGCGTATGGTGCCCCCTTGCTGGTGCTGGCCCTGGTGCTGCTGGGAAGTCTGCTGGTGATCGGCCGGGGACAAGGGGTCAAGTGCCTGCTGATGCTCACGGCGGTGCCGGCCCTGCTGCTGGGGATCGGGTGGCTGCTGGTCTGCCGGCACGCCCCTCTGCTGCCGGTGCTGCTGATCGCCGGCGCGCTGGCCTTGGTGGGGCAGGTCTTTCTGCTGGTGGGTGTCGGCGTGACGGGCCGGCGTGCGGCCGTGGGTGCGCTGGGGGGGTATGGCTGCGCGGTGCTCATGGCCTGGTTCTGCGTGGATCCGCTGCATATTACGGGCGTCTATTCCTCCTTGCTGCGTGATTTGTGGTATGCCCCGGCGGCCGGGCATCTGGATTTCCGCCTGCTGGCCATGGGGACCATTGCCCTAGCGGGAGTCGGCATTATTGCGGACCTGGCGGTGGCCGTCACGGCGACGATCCAGGAGGTGCACCAGGCGAACCCGGCGCTCTCGCGCCTGGCACTCTTCCGCGCAGGGATGCGCTTCAGCCGGGATGTCATCGGCACGGAGATCAACACCCTGCCGTTCGCCCTGCTCAGTACCGGCCTCGGCGGAATCCTGCTGACGCTGACCCAACCAGATATCCGGCAGTGGCCGTATCACTGGATGGACTGGAGCAATCGCCAAACCACGGCCGTGGAGATGCTGGCGATCGGGGCTGGCACGATCGGGTTGGCGCTGACGATCCCGTTGACGGCGGCACTGGTGGCACAGCGCCTCGGGCAGCGCACGCGTGCAGCGGAACGGGCGGCCGAGGACGCCAGGCCCCGTGCCCGTGGCGCGCATGTCACGGCGGGTCTGTTATTCCTGGGCATGGTGGTGCTGGCAGCGCTCTGCTACCGCTCTCTGGGGGCGACTTCGTTCCACTACCCGGCGGTCACGGGGGGCACACGTACAAGTCTGGCCCGAGCAGAAGTCCTATCCATCGAGGAAGTACCGGCCACGCTGCGCGGGTCGCAGAGCCTGCCGCAGGGGCGCACGGAGTCCATGCAGACGGTCCGTGTGCGCACGGGCAACCACCGGGAAGTGGCGGCGGAGAATGTACGTACGGGGTCGCCGGTGAACGATCGGGTTGTAGAGCCGGGCGATCGTGTCGTGATCCGGCTCCAGGAGGCGGCCAGCGAGGTGTATGCCTTGTTGAGCGAAATTGAGCGCGACCGGCAGTTGCTACTTTTGTTGGTGGCGGTTGGTGCCGTGGTGGTGGGGGTAAGTGGTTGGCAGGGGTGGCGAGCCCTGGGTGCGCTGGCGGGCTCGCTGGGGGTGATGGGCGTGCTCCTCTGGCTGGTGGTCCAGACGCGGGCGCCGATCCTGCCGCTGACACTGCTCGGGGCGTATGCCGTGGCAGCCGTGACTTTTCGTGTGCTATGCGGCTACAGCCGAAAAGCACTGGCGGCGGGTCTGGGCGTGGTGCTCGGGTTGTCGGTGGCGGCGCTGGCGGCGCTGCTGTTCGGGCGTTGGCTGGGGCTCTCGGGGCGGCATGACGGCGACCTGATGGCGCTGGCGTTTTACGCGCCGAGTCGCCCCTTCGACTTTCCGGCGCTATTGAACGCCGCCGTGCTGCTGGGGGCGCTAGGTGTGAGCACCGACGTCTCGATTGCCGTGGCTTCGGCGGTGGAGGAGGTCTCCCGTGCCAACCCGTTGCTGGGTTTTCGCGGGTTGCTGTCGGCGGGCCTGTCGGTGGGGCGCAAGGTGATTGTGGCAATGTTTGGCGCGATCTTCTTTGCGAGCGCGGCCATGAATATCGCCCTGTTCCTGCTTCCCTGGACCCTGACTGGCTCGGGTTGGCAGGTTTTGCAGAGCGAGAGTGTGGCGACGGAGATCTTTCGCCTGCTGATCGGGGGGGTGGCGATTGCCTGGTGCGTGCCGGCTGCTGCGCTCTGCAGCGCCTGGATCACCACGTGGCGCAGGCCGCCGGCCACGACAGCGGGGGCGCGATTCTAGTTAGCGGGAGGAGTACCATGACCACGAGACGCATCCGTACCATGTTTGCCGGAGGGAGCCTCCTGCTGGGCGTGGCAGGCGCCATGGGCGCACCCGTCGCTCGCCCGGGCGCGGGCGATGGCAACCTCGCGCTGGGCGAAACGAATGGCGTGCTCAGCGGCGCTTTTACCTATCAATTGGTAGTCGGCCACTTTTACGAGTGGAATACGGACCCGACCGCCGTGCCCGGCATTCTGCACGAAGTGTCCCGCCGTACCGGCGTGAAGGCCGACGTGGAGTTTAAGGCCGTGGGACTGAGCGATCCGCAGATCCTGCGAAATCCCTTCCTGATCATGACCGGCAACCGCGTCTTCCGCCTCGGCAAGGAGGAGATCGCCAACCTGCGCGACTATCTGGAGCGTGGCGGCTTCCTCTATGCGGACGACTGCGGCGGATCCGACACGTCCTTCCGTCGCATGATCAAGGAGCTCTATCCAGAGACAGAACTGACGCCGCTGCCCGCCGGGCACGCCGCGTTGCAGACCCCCTACGCACTGGGGGCGGTGCCCAAAATTGTGGATCTATATGGCGGTCCGGCGACCGCTTATGCGCTGGTGCGCAACGGTCGCCTGGTCATCCTGTATACCCACGATACGGATCTGCCTTGCGCCTGGGAGCAATATCCCAACGGCTCCTATGTGCATGTAATCGAAAGCCAGAAGCGCGAAGAGGCGCTCCGCTTTGGCGTCAATGTCATCGTGCAGGCCCTGAAGCAGCGGCTGAGCACCCGCGACGGCGTGGCAGCGGGCCCGGCAGAGGGCGGGAGCACCGCAGCGGCCTTGGCGACCCCCCTACCCGCTGGTGCCCTGCACTACTACCCCATGCGCCGCCAACTGCCGACCACCCATATCACGGCGCTCGCGGCCGGTCCGGAGCAAGTCTGGGTTGGCGGTTTCTCCTTCCTGCCGGGCGATGATGAGGGGTTGGCGGCCTTTGACAAGCGCACCGGCCAATGGCGCGTCTGGATGGACGCAGAGGGGATTCTGAGCGAGGAGATCAACTGCCTGGCGCTGGACGGTCGGCACGTGCTGGTTGGCAGCGACACCTGGAAATGGACCAAAGGGATGGCCAGCTTCGACCCCGCTACAGCCCGGTGGAGTACCGCCACAACCGAACAAGGGCTGCCCCACAACCGGGTTGTCGCAATCCTGCCTGATCAAGACCAGCTCTGGATTGCATGCCGCCAGGGGCTGGCGGTGCGCACCCGCACGGCCAGTGCCGCCGTGGCGCGCCGCACGGCCGCGCCCGCCGTACGACTCCACACTACGCCGCCTGCCAGTCGCGTCACGCATGAACCACTGGAGGTTGAGCTGCCGGCGGCAGTTCGTGACAGCGAGAGTCAACCGGCAGAGCTCGGGAACGGAGAGCGCCAGGCCCCGGAAACCACCGCGCAAACCATCACCGTCATCCGGGATGCAGCCTTTCCCAAGGACGGCCCCTTCATGATCGGCCTGATGCGCAGTGCGCATTTCCTATGGGCCAACCATTTTGCCGGTATCGCCTGCCTCGACAAGCGCAGCGGCGTCTGGACGGCGCTGAACAAGTCGACCCCGCTGCTCCCCCGGCATGCCGTGGACATGGCCTGTGCCGGCGGCGCCGCCTGGTTTCTTTCGCCGGTGAACGACCACATGAAGCTCGTGCGCTTTGATCTGGAGGGTGAGTCGTTCGCCGAATGGAAGGTGCCGGACGAACTGAATCTGGACCACGCCGTCTCGCTGGCGACCAACGGTAAGGAGCTGCTCATCGGCATGAAGGCGAATCAAGGGATCTTTAGTCTGGCATTGCCGGACGGGACGCTGACCGGCCATTGGACACCGGGCCAGGTGCCGTCGGACCAGTCGCTCAGCGTGGGGCGCCTGATGTACGACGAAGAGACGGTCTGGGCGGCGCTTTGGCCCAATGGCGGACTCTGGCGCAAGGCGGCCAATGAGCGCCAATGGCGGGAGATCCCGTACCGGACCGGCACGCCAGCCAGCCATATCCTTGCGATGCTCCGTCTGGATGGCTCACTGGTGGTCGGCACGCTTGGCGTGGGGGCGTGGCGCTACGACCTGACGCGGCGTACCTGGACGAGCCTGAACTTGAACCTGCTCCGCGGGGGGCTGCCCTATCGCTATCTCGGCGACTACAGCGCCATCCGCTGGGATAGCATTTATGCCATGACGGCAGATGGCTCGCGCGTCTGGATGGGGACGAACCATGGGCTGATCATGCACGATCCGGTGCGTACGCCCAGCGGGTTCGAGGTGATTGGCCCCATCGATGCCATTGTCAAAGGGGTGGCTACGGCGCATGGCCGGGTCTGGGTGGGGATGGATAGCGGGGTGATTGGCGCCTACGATCCGGCGGCGCGCGTCTGGACCGAGGGGTATACCAACCGCGCGCCGATCCGCGCGCTCTGCGCGTGGAGCAATGCGCTCTGGGCCGCCACCGGGCAGGGGCTGCTGGTACGAGCAGGCGCGCAGAGCGCCTGGGCCATGGCCCGGGCGTTGCCGACCGGCGAAGATCTCGCCGGGGTTTGGCCGCTGGGGGATGGTTTATGGGTGGCGGGGCGTGGTGGGGTACGGATCGTGCGCGAGGCGGGGCAGCCGGCACAGGAGCTCGCCGGCAGTCGCGGCTGGGGGGCGGTGCATAGCGTCTACCCCTGGCGCGGAAAGGTGCTGGTTGGTACGGATCGCGGACTGCTGGTCTGCACACCCACCGGCACGCTGCTGGCCTGTTATGATCGCAGCAGCGGACTGGAAACACCGGCCATCAGCGCGGTGCTGGCGGATGACACCCGGCTCTGGCTGGGGACCTTAGGCAGCGGGCTGGCCAGTTTGGATGCTATCCCTTGACAGCGGCAGGTGGAGGATCGACACTGGTGGGCTGGGAAGGGTACCACGCCGCATGCCTTCGCTCGATTTCATCATGCAGGTGCTGAATGGCAGCCATGGGGCCGCCATTTTTGCGGCGTTGCGGTATGGTTTTCTCGGGTGCATGGTGGCGTGTGTGGTGGCGTTGCTGGTAGTCTCGCGACCGGGGCGCAAGCAACTCTGGTTGCTGGTGGCAGGGTTGTGGTTCGCGGTGGTAGCGGTGCTGGCGTATCAGGGGGCCTGGCAGTTGGCGGGGTTCCGCCGGCCGGAGTTTGTGCGCTTCCTGCGCGTGCACGATGCGCGGCCCGATGCCTTGCACAAGCAAGTGCAGCGTGGCACGATCTACGACTGGCGCGGCACGGTGCTGGCGGAAACGCATTCCGAGGACCCGACACGCCGCCTCTATCCATACGGGCCGGCGGCCTCGCATGTGGTGGGCTACCTTCATCCGCGTTATGGTGCCTCTGGCATGGAACGCGCCGCAGATGCCGCGTTGTCCGGCTATAGCTTTGAGAACCTGGCGGAGCTGGACCGCTTCGGGCGGAACCTCTTTGACCGGCGTGGCGCGGTGGGCGGGGATGTGCGACTGACGCTCGATGCCGAGTTGCAGCGCAAGGCGTATGCGTTGCTGACGGGGGAGAAGGGCGCGGTGGTGGTGGTGCGCCCCAGCGATGGTGCGATCCTCTGTCTGGTGAGTGCGCCGGGTTTCGATCCGCGCGATCCTGGGAGCGCCTTGCAGAATGCGGCGGATTCGCCGCTGCTGAACCGCGCGGTGCAAGGGCTCTATCCGCCCGGCTCGACCTTTAAGATTGTGGGTGCCGGCATGGCACTGGAGCGCCACCTTACGCCGCAATACCGCTGCCCCAGCGAGGGGTTCCAGCCTGAGAAGGGCGGCCGCCCGATCCGCGATAGTGAATACTACATCGGCCTGCGCGAAGGGCGGGGGTGGTCAGGACATGGCCGAATTGACCTGCGCTACGGGTTTATCCACTCGTCCAATGTCTATTTTGCGCAGCTGGGGCTGGCGCTGGGTGGACCCGCATACCAGCAGACCATCACGGCTTGTCATATCAGCGAGCGGATTGTCTATTATGACGGGCTGGTTGGGTCGCTGGCGAGTCAGGCCGGCCAGGTGCCTTCCTTGCCGGCAGGGAACCGGCGTGTGCTTGCGCAGCTGGCGATCGGGCAGGGAAAGTTGCTGGTCACGCCGTTGCATGTCGCGATGTGGACCGCGGCCGTGGCGGCGCAAGGGGAGCTGTGGCGGCCGCGTCTGCGGGCCGATGCTCCGCCAGAACGGCTGGGACGAGTCTGGTCCGCCGCCACGGCGACCGAGTTACGCGAGATGATGCGTGAGGCTGTGCGCAGCGGCACCGGGCGTCCGGCCAATCTGCCGGGGTTGCAGGTTTGCGGGAAGACGGGGACCGCCGAAGCACCTGGCGGAAGTGATCACGCCTGGTTCACCTGCTTCGCGCCGCGCCTGCATCCGGAGCTGGTGGTCACGGTGCTGGTGGAGAACGGCGGCTATGGCTCACAAGCCGCCGCGCCCATCGCCCGCGCCCTGCTGCAGGAAGCCGTGGATCTGGGTCTGTTGGGTGAAGGCACGCAGGGCGGCGCACCCGTCGCGGATGGGGGAAGGCAGGGGCAGGGTTCAGGGCTCAGGGCTCAGGTTTCAGGGTTCAGGGTTCAGGGTTCAGGAATTCGTCCGGAACCATGAACCTCATAGGTGTTAAGCTAAGAA